>CAVEHG010000062.1:0-8134 GCA_963615405.1 bacterium
TCGCTGCCGGAGCTGGTGGTCAGTACGGTGGGCGCGATCGGGGGCAATTCCGAAGTTGCCATAGGCAATGTCGTTGGCTCGAACATATTCAATGTGTTCGGAATTCTGGGACTCACGGCGCTGCTCTTCCCGATAGCCGTTTCACGGGAGAATATGAAATTCGAAATTCCGTTCTGCATCGGGGTTTCGGTTCTTCTCACATTGCTGGTCTATAACTTCTTCTGCGGAGGAGAACCGTTGATCGGGAGAGTGGACGGGGCCGTCCTTCTGGCTGTTTTTGCCGCGTTTATGTGGATTTCGCTGCGGAAAGGCAAGACTTCCGCCGCTGAGAGCGCGGGAAGCGGGGGGAAAAACAATCTCTGGTTTGCCATTCTGAGCATACTCGGAGGACTCGCCGCGCTCATCGTAAGTTCAAATTTCTTCGTCGATGAGGCCGTGCTGATTGCGAAGGAGCTGGGAGTGAGCGACGCGTTCATATCCATAACCCTCCTTGCCTGCGGAACGTCTCTGCCTGAACTCGCCGCGTCGATTGCCGCCGCACTCAAGAAAGACACGGACATGGCTCTGGGCAATATCATAGGTTCGAATATCTTCAATGCCTCGATGATTCTCGGCACGGCATCGCTGATAACTCCGCTGCACACGGGGAAAATCGGGATTGTCGATTACGGCGCAATGATTCTCGCGGCAGTGCTTCCGATGATTTTCGGGATACGCGGCAAGATCGGCAGGGCCGAAGGGGTGGTTATGCTGCTGTGCTATGCCGCCTACACCTGGTACATCGTCACCTATGTGATGGCTATCTAAAGAGAGGCTGGCTAAAAATCTTAGCCAGCCTCTCTTTATTCGGTATCTTCTGTATTATTCAGCGACAATTGCGCCCTGCGGACAAGCATCAGCGCAGGTTCCGCAGTCAATGCATGCGTTAGGATCGATTTTGTAGATGTCGCCCTCGGAAATCGCTCCGACCGGGCATTCGCCGATGCAGGTACCGCAAGCTACGCAGTCCTGTGTGATTTTGTGAGCCATAATTTATGAGTTTAAATAATCGTTGTTCCATTTCGTCCGTACCGCCCGGGATCCGCCACAGGCTCGCCCGGCACACGGCAAAGACACCGCAAATTTAGAAACAGTTTTAATCTTTTACAAAATATTTTCAAGTATCTTTGTGTTCTGTTTGGCCCTCCGGCGATGGAGAATCGGAAACCGGGCAAAAAGGCGGGCCAAAATGACGGATAAAATGAGGAGGAAACACACATATATATTATATGCCTTTGCGGCACTGATTATGGCTGCGGTTCCGTGCCTTCGGGCCTCGGCTCAGGTGAAGGTCAGCGCCAACATTGAGCTCGACAGCGACTCCCACGATTTCGGAGACATCCTGCTCGACAGCGGACCGGTGAGCTGCTCGTTCACGGTGAAGAATGTGGGAAAGCAGCCTGTGGCAATCTACAGCGTGGTCACCTCCTGCGGCTGCACCGATGTCGAGTGGACAAAAGCGCCGATAAAGCCGGGGGAAACGGGGAAAATTTCGGCGACTTACAGCAACAACGAAGCGCCGCTCCCCTTCGACAAGAATTTGACGGCATATTTCTCGGACTCCAAGAAACCGGTGATACTCAAGATGCGGGGAGTGTGCCACGAGAGGCCGCTGACGCAGGCGGAGATATTCACTGAAAGGTTCGGGGATGTCGGATTCCGCTCTCTGGACATCAAATGCGGAAACATACTTCAGGGGGAAAGCCGCAGCGACTTTTTTACGGTCGCGAATCTCGGCAGGAAGCCGGTCAGGCTCAGCTTCAGGGACGTGAGCGAGGGACTGTCACTGACGGTGTCCCCGGAGACCATACCTGCCGGAGGCGAGGCCAAGGTCAGCTACACGGTGCAGACCTCGCGCGAAAGATGGGGGAAGAATTACTACTGCGCGGTTCCGGAGGTTGACGGTATCGGATCCTACGCCCTTGCCGGACTGCCGGAGGGGGTCAAAGCCGGGAAACTGAGGATTTACGCATTCACCGCGGCAAATTTCAACTCCCTGACGGAAAAAGAGAAATCCGAGGGTCCGCGTCCGAAATTCGAGACCTCGACCTACTCTTTCGGAAAAATGAAGGCGGGACGGACGATTGACGCGGAGTTCAATTTCACAAACGAAGGGAAACGCTGCTTTCAGGTCTATAAATGCGACACTGACGCGCCCCGCTACTCCCACGGAACGATTCAGCCGACTGCACCGGGAGAAAAAGGCCGGATCCGGGTTCACGTGGACACATCCCTGCTGCCGAAAGGAGAGACGCTGATAATCGTGACCCTCACCACAAACTCTCCTCTGAGGCCTGTCGTCAATCTGTTCATCTCCGGCTACCTTGAATGACACGACAAAAAAACTGAATATCAAAACCTTGAGTATCAAGACTCTGACTATCGGGACAACAATTTAAAACATCAATCCGCTACCGTAAAATGGACATCCTCCACATCATCACAGACATTCTGCGCAACAGCATACTCATCACGGGTCTCGTCATCGTGATGATGATGATGATCGAGGCTCTGAACATCGAATCCCACGGAAAGTTCTTCTCGCGTCTGCGAAGAACCCGCATCGGGCAGGTGGTCTTCGGGGCAGCGCTCGGACTTGTACCGGGCTGCATCGGAGGTTTCGCCACGGTTTCGCTCTACACCCACGGCCTGCTCAGTTTCGGGGCGCTCACGGCAATGATGATTTCGTCCGCCGGCGACGAGGCATTCGTGATGCTGGCGATGTTCCCGCATAAAGCCCTGACTCTGTTTGCCCTGCTGTTCGTGCTCGCCGTGGTGACCGGCCTGCTGACCGATGCTGTCGGGAACAGGCTTCGCAAGAAAAAAGGAGCGGAAGAGGTTCCGGAGGCGGTCTGCTGTGATGAAGGGTTTGAGATTCACGAACACGAAGATTCCGAGCCGCACGGACACGGGAAAAGGCATTTCGGATGGAAGAGAGCTGTGCTCGCCGCCGGCCTGGCAGTCTTCATCGCGGCGCTGGGCTCCGGACTTCTGGAGCACGGGCACGAGGGTGAAGGACCCGCCGTCGCAGAACACATTCACGGCAACGAAGAACCCGCCGTCGCAGAGCACATTCACGACAACGAAGGACCCGCCGTCGCAGAACACATTCACGGCGGCCACGCCCTGTCGCTCAACCTGCTGGACGAGTCGTGGATGAACATACTCTTTGCCTGCCTGAGCATGGTGATGCTCGGGGTGATCATCTTCGCCTCAGACCATTTCGTCGAAGAACATCTCTGGCACCACGTAATCAGAAAACATTTTCTGAACATATTCCTCTGGACATTCGGGGTTCTCGCCGCGCTCGCCGTCCTGATGCATTTCGTTGACATCAGCTCCTGGATCAGCGACAACACGGCACTGATGATTCTGCTGGCCGTCGCCGTGGGGATAATCCCGGAATCCGGCCCGCACCTTGTTTTCGTCACTCTTTTCGCGGCCGGCATAGTCCCGTTCCCTGTCCTTCTCGCCAGCAGCATATCCCAGGACGGACACGCCTCCATTCCGCTTCTCGCCGAAAACGGGAAGGCTTTTCTCAAGGCGAAGGCGATCAACTGCGCCGTGGCACTCGTATGCGGTTTCACGGCGATGCTGTTCCTGTAGGGCGCGTTCCCACACACTTCAGCCGACCGCATACTGCAGACCCCCGCTTAATGCAGCCGCCCGCATACTTCAGAGCCCCATATCCCGACAGGCCATATCCCCGAAAACCGATTTGCCGGATCGTCAATTTTTAGTAACTTTGCGTGTTTTTCGCGCGATCCCATATCGCCGAAGTTCGCATTTTTCCGCATTTTATGACGAGGAGAGAATATGGCACAGACGAATCCCGCAGTTAACGAATACAACGACGACAGCATCAGAACCCTCGAAGACGTGGTGCACATCCGGAAAAGACCGGGAATGTACATCGGACGGCTCGGGGACGGCAGCAACCAGGGGGACGGAATCTACGTCCTGCTGAAGGAAGTCGTGGACAACTGTATCGACGAGTTCTCGATGGGATTCGGAAAGAATGTGAAGATTGACATCGACGAGGCCGGAAAAGTGACCGTGAGGGACTTCGGACGCGGAATTCCGCTCGGAAAACTGACGCTCGCAGTGAGCAAACTGAACACCGGAGCGAAATATGACACCAAAGTTTTCCAGAAATCCGTCGGACTCAACGGTGTGGGCACGAAGGCGGTGAACGCGCTGTCGTCCCATTTCCACATCGAGGCCTACCGGGATGGGAAAATGGCCAGCGCCACCTTTGAACGGGGACGGCTCATTGAGGAAGTCACAGACAGGGACAATATGGCCACGAAGGAGAAGAACGGAACGCTCGTATGCTTCGTGCCGGATGTGGATATGTTCGGAAACTTCCGCTTCAATATGGAATTCGTCGAGAAGATGGTCAAGAACTACTGTTACCTCAACAAAGGGCTGACCATCACGCTGAACGGGGCGCCGTACATCTCCAAAAACGGTCTTCTCGACATCGTGAACGACAATCTTTCCGAAGAGCCGCTCTATCCGCCGATCCATCTTGAGGGACAGGACATCGAGATAGTCCTCACCCACGGAAGCGCTTACGGGGAGAACATCGCATCATTCGTGAACGGGCAGAACACACGTGACGGAGGAACGCATCTGGCTGCATTCAGGGAAGCTATCGCAAAGACTCTCAAGGAGTTCTACAAAAAAGACTATGCCCCCGAGGACATAAGGCAGGGAGTCATCGGTGCAGTCAGCATCCGGATACAGGAGCCTAATTTCGAAGGCCAGACGAAGACGAAGCTCGGTTCGACCTACACATACGAGCAGGAGGTTCTCGACGAAAAGGGAAATCCGGTCAAGGAAGCGAACGGGGCGAACAGGATCGAGAGGGGGCCGACAATCCGGGCTTTCATCAATGATTTCATAAAGACGAATCTCGACAATTATCTCCACATACACAAGGACATAGTCCCGGTGATTCAGGCGAAAATCATCGCCTCCGAGACCGAGCGCAAGGAGATTTCGGGAATACAGAAAAAGACACGCGAGCGCAACAAGAAGACGAATGTCTATAACCGCAAGCTGCGCGACTGCAAGTTGCATCTGGGCGACAAGATCACCGAACACAACAAGGAGCAGATTGAACTGACGAGCATATTCATCACCGAGGGAGACTCCGCGAGCGGTACCATCACCAAGGCGCGCGACTCACAGACGCAGGCGGTGTTCAGCCTCCGCGGAAAGCCGATCAACTGCTACAAGGAAAGCCGCAAGAAAGTGGCTGAAAACGAGGAACTTAACCTCCTGCTGAACGCTCTCGGGGTGGAGGACGACGTGGCGAACCTGCGCTACAACAGGATTGTGGTGGCGACCGATGCCGATGACGACGGAATGCATATCCGTATGCTCGTGCTCACATTCTTTATGAAATACTACCCGGAACTGATCCGCAACGGGCACGTCTATATACTCCAGACTCCCCTCTTCCGCGTCCGCAACAAGAAGGAGTCGATCTACTGCTATGATGCGGCGGAGAAGGAGAAGGCCATACGCAAGATCAAGACCGGCGTGGAAATCACAAGGTTCAAGGGTCTGGGAGAGATTTCGTCGGACGAGTTCAAGGACTTCATAGGCGAGGGAATGAGGCTCGACCCGGTGACGCTGAGCGACGAGGAGTCGATTTCGGAGATTATGGAATTCTATATGGGCGACAACACCATCGAGCGGCAGAATTTCATTCGGGGGAACTTGCGCAGCGAGGAAGAGCTTGAAGACGTCAACATATGAATACTCAAGAAAAGTAAATTGAATACTCAAGTTTCGCACTTGCGAAACGTAAATTAAATACCTATGTGGAGAAAGTTCTGCGCCTTCGCTCTGAAGGCATTGGGTTGGACGGCCGTCGAGCCGCCGGTGCCTGAGGACAAATGCGTCATTCTCGGGGTGCCGCACACGACGATATGGGATTTCCTGATATCTTATCTTTATTATACATCCGTCGGGGGCAAGGCCTACTGCATGGTGAAGAAGGAGTTCTTCCGCTGGCCGCTCGGATGGTTCATCAGGAAGATGGGCGGAGTGCCCGTCGACAGGACAAACGGGGCTTCGGTCGTTCTGAGCGTCGTTCACGAGATGAACAAGCGCAAGGTGATGCATCTCGCCCTCGCCCCGGAAGGCACCCGCAAGCCGGTAAAACGCTGGAAGACAGGCTTTCACAAGATTGCCACGGCAGTGGGTTGCCCTGTCTATCTCGGCTACTTCGACTGGGGCACCAAGCGCATCGGCCGCGGACAGAAGTTCGAGCTGACCGACGACGCCAAGGCCGACATGGAGCGCATCCAGCAAATTTACGAGCAGATGCACCTCACCGCCCGCCATCCAGAGAACTACGTCACGCACTGAGTGTGGGGACGGAGGCGATTTTACACATTCCAGCCGTCCAAGGTTCTTGATTCAGCGGGGATGCAATTGACATTCAGAACCTCAACTCCGCACAGACCGGGTAGTGGTCGGAGATGTACCGGATGCCTGCATATCGGAAAGTCAGAGTACTTAACTCTGTGCAGGAACTGAATCCGCTGTAATAGATGTAGTCCAGATTGCGGCCTTCCTTCTTGCCGAAAGCGTTGAAGGACAGCTGATGGTCGGACTTCGGTGCGGCAGAGCGGGTATTCTTCATCCGGTCCTCCAGAACGCTCAGCGCCGGGTCCGACGGTTCGATATTGAAGTCGCCCGTAAGAACCACGGGGCAGCCGTCCGGATTAATTTCCGCAATCCGTGTCCCAATCAGCGCCAGTCCCTCGCGCCGTGCCGTCTGTCCTCGGTGGTCAAGATGCGTATTGACACAGCAGAACTTTCGCCCGGACTTCCGGTGTCTCATCAGAGCCCAGGTGGCGCAGCGCGGAAAGGCGGCATCCCAGCCGAGAGAAGGACGTTCCGGCGTCTCCGAGAGCCAGAATGTCCCCCAGTCGAGCAGTTCGACATTGTCCGTGCGGTAGAATATCATCATCCTCTCCCCTTTGTCCTTGCCGTCATCCCGTCCGACGCCGATGCCGTTGTAGCCGGGACAGCGTTCCCTTATGAAGTCTGCCTGAAATCCGAGCGACTCCTGCAGTCCGAGGATATCCGGGCGCTCCGAGAGTATCATCGCCGCAGTCGCTTCCCTGCGGTGTTCCCAGGCATTCTCCCCGTCCTTGGCGGTACCGGTGCGGATGTTGAACGATATGACCTTCAGCCCGCTGAGGGTATCGGCACTGTAGGCGCGGTATTCGTTCTTGCTCACATTCAGAGTCCTCGGCAACCAGACCCGGTAGCGGTGGGACTTGTCCCAGTCGCTTCCTGCGGATGCGAAGTCGCAGAGCCGGACCCGTCTCGGCTTGCCGCCAGACTCGAGGTCGGTGCCCGTCACCATCGGTGCGCTGAAATTCATCCAGGCGAATCCGTCTTCTGCATTGAGCTTGACTATACCGTCTGCGGAGGATCCAACCGTCACGCCCTCGTCCACGAATCCGTCGCCGTAGCGCGAGTCTCTGGCCAGCGCGATCGGACCGCGGACTATGGCCTGGCAGCCGTTCTGCTCCAGAAGGCGCGCAGTCATATCGAGACTCAGGAGTATTTTGTCGCCGCGGTGCCATCTTCTGTCGATGCGGGCGTATTCTCCCTCCGCGAGACCTGCGCAGTCAATCGAGAGCGTGTCCGCCCCGCTGACAATCGCGAGCGAGGTCTCTCTGCTCCACTGCGGGATACGCAGTTTAATGGCAAATTCTCCGTCCAGTGACGGTGCAACTTCCAGAGAGATGTCTCCAGAGAGAGGATAGCCGCCGCTCTGGATCAGCTTCACGCCGCTCTGCCCTTCGAGACTGAAGGACGCCTTCGAGTCGCCGTAATAATTGACCGTCAGTTCTCTACCCTCCGCCCTGTAGGCAAATGACGGAATGAGGGCGAACGCACGAGGTCCGTTGGCGTTGCAGCAGTTGATGTTCAGCCCGCACTGCTTCTCCCCCTCGACTCTGCAGCCTTCGAGCGGAGTGTATTTGGCGATCTGACTGCCGTCGTCCCTGAGGGCGCCGAGGATGGCGTTGAAGAATGTCTGCTCGATGCAGTCAGCGTAGCG
>CAVEHG010000063.1:0-8074 GCA_963615405.1 bacterium
CCCTGGGTCACGCCGTTGCTCTGGCCCTCGGAGGCCTGGATGATGAGGTGGATGCCGCCGCTGTCGGCGATAGGGGTGTTCAGCTTGAAGGTGAACGCCGCTGCGGTGCAGACGATAGTGGCGTCGGACGGGGTCTCCACTCCGGCGAGTGTCGGAGGCATAGTCATCAGGGTCCCGCCGAGCTTCACCACCCAGAAGTTGAGCCTCTGGAAGAGGTTGAGGCCGGAGATCTTGCCCTTGGTGCCGAGGACAGACTTGGCCTCCTGGGAGAGGGCGAGCTTGTTCCAGGCGAGGATCTGCTCGTTGGTGAGCGACTTCCAGGAAGTGGTGATGCTCTTCATCACTCCCTTGTTGAGGGCCTGTCCGCTGGTGCCGATGCGGCTGCCGTAGCCACGGTTGCGGATGAACTTGCGACCCTTTACCTTCGCGGCGGTGACGCCCTTGGCGCTGCCGGACATTTCTTCGAATGCGATAGAAGGGATGTACTTCATAATGAATTGGATTAAAGATGTTTGGAAATGAAAAAGTAGTATAGTGCTGCAGTAACTATCGTAAGGATGAGGGCTGCGAGGGCGGCTCCGCCCGTGTGCATCTTGAAGCTCTGCCATCCGGTGAGAGCCTTTTCGACCTCAACGGTCTGAATCCTGTCACGGAAGATGACGCTGTCGCGATAGACGATTTCCTTCTGTATCTGGACGGGATGCTTTGCGGGTTTGGTCTCAAGGGAGTGGTGCAGGAAGCCGTCGGAGATCTGAGCCTCGCTTCTGGCATAGTCGTTCTCGAGAGTGGAGAGGGTGTCGCGTGTGGTGACGCGCTCCACTATGCGCGGCAGCTCGATGTAGGCCGTGTCGTGGACAGTCTCTTTGAGTGTTCGGACCTCAATGCGGACGCTGTCCTTTGGGGGAATGGCGCATTGGCGGGAAACTCCGCAGGAGGAGACCGCCGCAAGAATCGTCGCGAGCGGGAGGAACGGTATGAGTCGGGAGCGAGTCATTTCTTTTCTTCGATTTGGCGGATTTCGGCTTCGAACTTCTTGAATTTCGTGTCATAGCTGGCCTTGACTCCGAGGATGGCGCCGCACAGAACCAGCAGCTCGCTGACGATGCTGATGGCGGAGCTCTCTATCTCGCCGAGCGGCGGGATGAAGAAGAGACACACCACTGCAATCAGCACCCCGCTGCAGAAGCTTGCCACAGCGATGATGCCCTGGAGACGGGTGAGTTCTATGCGGAGTTTCTCGGACATTGGGGGCTATTTGAGAAGAAAGAGCTTGGTGAACTTGTAGAGGGCGGAGGAGGACTCGTCGGCGGAGCCGTCCTTGAGGACGGTGAGTTTGCCGTTCTGGAGGGCGGCAGGGTAGAACTTGCTGCCGAGGGCGTCGGAGACGGAGTTGGTGTAGATGATCGGGATGAGGTCGGCGCTGAAGCCCGCGAGTTCCGGGATGCTTAGCTCGACGCCCTCGCTCTCCCAGGTGAGAGCGGAGGAGCGCAGCATCAGCATCGCCCAGTCTTCACCCTTTACGGTCTGGATGTCCGCGTCGGCGAGGCCGCCTTTGGTGATGGTGGGCGTGCAGACTGCGTGCTGTGCGAAGCTGCTTGTTCCGGCATTATTCTCGGGGATGAAGGCGGAGGCGATAAGCAGTTCGTACTGGGTCAGGGAGTTATATTCATAGACTGGGACGATGCAGAGCGTCGTTCCCTTTTCTATCCAGGCCCTCGCGATGGTGATGTCGTGGCTGCCGTCGTTGCGGTTCATGGCAAAGACGGCGGTCTCGTGGCTCTTTCGAAACGGAAGGCCTTCGACGGTGAGGCGCAGGACTCCGGCTTTGAGGTAGTCTTCGTTTGCCGTGTCGATGGTGATGAGGCTGTTTATAATCAGCAGGCTCGCGCTCTCGAAGGACTTGAGGGAGATGGCTTCTGGCGCGGTGCCGAAATTTGTGGCGGTGACAGTGAGCATAATTCTGTTTATGAGTTAAGGGCGATTGCGGCGCCGGTGTCGGAGAGTTTGACGATGAACTTGGTCCCGCCGGTCTGGTTCTCGAAGCGGATGAGAGGCTTGGCGGCTGCTGTGTTAAGAGTCATCGAGCAGAGGTCGATGCAGAGCTTTGAACCGTTGGAGGCGGTGGCGAGAAGATAGGCCTTGAAGGACGGCATATCATCGGGCAGAGTCTGCGGATAGACTTCGCAGTAGGCAGTGCTGTATTGGCCGGTGGAGCCGGCCACGTAAGCAAGTGCAGGCGTCGGCTCGACCTCCAGCTCGAAGTCCGCCATCTGCACGTAGCCTTCGCCCTTGATCGGGCTTTCGGCGATACGCAGGCGGCCTTTTACATCCGGCACGTCCTCGATGTCGCGGACCAGGCAGGCGAAGCTGAACGGAGCGTTGCCGGAGTTCGAGAAGTTCTGGTTGCGCTCTGAGGCGGGCAGGGTCCAGACGCCGTCCTCAACGTGGCAGAGGTTCACCCCGCCGGCGGTCGGGGTGTTGGGACAATTGGCCGTCATAATCGGAATGTCGGCCTTGATGTCCAGCGGGAGGCCGTCGAAGACGCAGCGCCAGTCGCTGCTGCGGATGGAGGTGTAGGCGCTGGAGAAATGGATGTGCAGGAACACCCACTTCGGGTGCACCACGCAGAAATGGTACGAGCCCCAGGTGATGTATTTGGTGGAGGGCTTGGCGGTGATCTTGGTCTTCGTGCCTGTGGTGGCGTTCGCGCCGGAGTTCAGACGCAGATAGAGCGACTGGATGTAAATGGTCATCTCGGTGTGGGCGGCGTCGAAGGCGGTGAGCTTCTCGATGCAGATGGTGTTGCGGTCGCGGATCCAGGACTTGAGTACTGTCCCGCCGTCGCTGACGGCGGTGCCGGAGGAGGAGGTGGTCCGGTCGGTGAAACGGAGCACCACGGCGCTCTCCGCGCTGCGCTCCAGCGGGAGGTCGGGGACAGAGATTTCGAGGGTGTCGGCTTTCTGATAGGCCTCGCTGTCTGTGCGGTAGGGAATGACAGCGTTGAGAATCAGACAGTTGTCCTCGAATGCGCTCAGAAACTCTATCTCTGCTGCTCCGAAATTGTTATGGGTGGATGTAAACATAGGGCATTGTTATTTGTAGGTTACGCCTGCGCCGAAGGCTTCGCTTGTCTTGATGTATTTGCCGCAGCGGAACATAAAAGTCAGTCTGGCCTTGCCGTTCACGTTCGTGGCCTGCACCTCGTAGGACTGCGGATGCAGCGAGCCATCCTCATCCTCGCTCATCCCGCGCGCGAGCACCATCGAAGTGACAAGGCACTCGTCCGGGAGCTTCTCGTCCAGATAGGCTTCTGAGGAGGAGACGCCGTCCTGCCCCGTGCACAGGGTGTCGAACCAGACTGCCGGCGCGGCCGTGGAATAATCCACGTCCAATGTCGCCACGCTCTGTGTCTTCCCGGGGTTGAGGTCTTCGGTGGTGAGGTGCAGGCGCCTCTTGTAGGAGGAGTCGCCGGTGACAACTGCGGTGGTTTTCTGCGCCTGCCCGGTGAATCCCGTGGCCGTGTCCATCCAGTAAGCCTCTATGAACACCTTCTCTCCCACTGTCGGCTCCACTCCTATGGTCTTGAGGTAGAGCTGCGTAACATCGGCCTCACCCCAGTCATCCTCGAGTCCGGAGGAGATGATGACGGTCTTGGACCAGCCGGAGGAGACTCCGCTGGACTGCGATGCGGACATCTTCAGAACGAGCTTATTCGGTGCGGCCTGGTGGGTGATACCGCTCAGGACTATGAGTTCTGGAGTTACGACGGCTTTGCTGAAGGCTGCTATGGGAACGGAGGCGGCCGTCTGCGGGGCATCGCCGAGGATGGCTTCACCCGCCATCTGGCGGTTGAGGTTGAGTCTCATATAGAGGTTCATCCCGGAGAGCTTGGCTTTCTGGCCGAAGACGCTCACCCCGCTCGACTGCTCGGCGAGGCGCTCCCAGTTCTGGCGCTGCTCGTCGGTGAGGGTCTGCCAGGTCTTGGAGACGGTTTTCAGGGAAGTGCGCCTTGCAATCTGGGCGGAGGAGGCGGCGCCGCTAGGGCGGGACTTGAGGGAGAGGATGCTGCGGCCGCCGGTGTAGCGCGCCGTTACGCCCTTTGCCGAGCCGGAGAATCCGCCGAATGCGATGGAAGGTAGAGCTATCATAAGCGAGTCTTTGTGGCTGTTAAAAGTGGGGCTCGGCTATGGCTCAAAACAAAAATGGGGCTTGGATGTGCCATATCCAAACCCCGCTTACAAAGGTATAATATAAAATGGTTAAATGCAAATAAATGGCGGATAAATAATTATTTACGGGTGTTTATTTCAAGCGCGGCATTATGTTTACGGGAGCTTCATCAGCTGCCTGAACCCGTACGGCCGGTCCGGGTCAATGAAATCCAGTATTCCGTCCACGTGCAGGCCGATGATCTTCTCTTTACCCTCGTCGCTCTCCAGAAACTGCAGGCTCTGTTCGCAGTCCTGGAAGCCGTTTTCGGTAAGGACCGCTGTGCAGGCGGTGTTTCTGAGGATGGCGAAATTGGCCTCGAAGTCCCCGTCGCCATCGGTCCAATCGGTGCGGATCTTGTGGTCGGGGAGCCATAGGCGGGCCTGGCGGTAGAGGCAGTCGGCAAGGGCGTCGCTCGAAGTCTGTCCCGGGCAGGTGTAGGCGCACCAGCCGGTGGCATCGTGCCATTTGTTGTCAGCGCCGGCTGCGTTCACGTGAATGGAGACGCAGAGGACATTGGCTTTGCCAATCTGCCGGCAGAGAGTGTTGACTCTCTCGCAGCGGGCGGCAAGGCTGACGTCGTATTCTTCGGTGACCAGAAGCTCAGCGTCATAGCCTAGGTCGTTGATGTCGGAGACCACCGCGCGGGCGATTTCCCGGGTCCAGGCATATTCCCGGAAACGGCCGTCGGGAGAGCGTTTGCCGGGAGTGTTGCAGCCGTGGCCGTTGTCAATAAGTACTTTCATTTTCTTTATGTGTTTGAGTGTCTTTATTTTGCTGTTGGTCTGTTAAAGTGGATTCCCCGCTTGAGGGTTCTGAGGGATTGGCGCTTTGAGGGCTGGTCTTGCGATAGTGGCCGTGGCTTGTCCGCTCGATGAGGCCGGAGTCGCGCCACTGCTTGAGATAGCGCTCCATACTCTTCGGGGAGACTCCAAGATTGGACGAGGCTTCCAGAGCCTCGGCCGTCCCGAACTCGTCGGGGAGCTTGCCCAGCAGGTTGGCTCGGCGTCTGCTGCCTTCGGAGGCCGGGCGATAGAGCTCGTGGCTGGAGAGTTCGCGATAGACGCGTGCCGTGTGGCGGAGCAGGACCCGGGAGATAGTCATCGCGGTGCGGTAGTCCTCGTCGTGGCAGTAGAGCACGGTCGGGAACTCGCTCTCGCCGGACATCCGGAGCACCGAGAGGATCATAGCGATGCGGTAGGTGATGAGTCCCAGACGGCGGACCGAGGCAATGATGTCGTCCCCGAAGATGCGGTAGTACTCCAGCTGGCTTCTGGCGTAGTGGTCGTTGAAGTCGCGCTTCTCTTCGGCTGTGAAGCAGAAACGGATGCCGGAGCAGGTCTGCAGGCTCCGGTAGAGGGAGAGGACTCGGCCTCCGATGTCGTCGAACACTTCGTCGAGTGTGTTTTTGCCGCCGTGCTGTTCGAAGACGTTGAGCCACTCCAGGCGGAAGTCCACGCAGTAGAAGATGAAGCGGCTGAAGAGGCCGTTCTCGGCATCGGGGATGAGCGAGGCTATCTGGCGGGGCGTGCCGGAGAGTACCGCGGAGAGGCGGGGCTGCAGCAACTCGACATATTCCTTGTCCTTTCTACGCGTGTAGGAAATCGGCTCGTGGTGGAAGGCTTTGCGGAAGCCGTCGGAGTAGTTGCCGTAGTCGGAGGCGAAGACGTTGGCGAGAGTGTCGCCCTCGGTCTCGAACATCAGGCCGCCTCCGCCGTTCTCGGAGAGGATCTGATAGACTCTCGTGGCACTGGAGTTGGCGGGGATGATGAGCGTTCGGCGGGTCGGCTCCTCGGGAGGGTCGAGCGTGGGGTCGCGCTTTTTGCGGCGCTCGTAGTCGGTGCGGGCTTTCCGGTATCTGGTCATCTGCTCGTCGTAGGCTGCTTTGAACTGCTTGTGGATGGGCTGCACGAGACGGCGGCAGAGGGTGAGGCGGCCTTTGCCCGCGCTGGCGGGAGCCGCGACGAAGAGGTAGAGGTTCGGATAGACCTGACGGTCGCCGTAGATGCCCCAGACGTTCGGCAGGCAGGCGGACAATGCCACGATGGAGCCCAGAATCAGCAGGTCGGCGTCCTGTTCGGAGTTGGCGTTGCGGGCTACCTCTTCGAGGATGGTCGGGAGCTTGCCTTTCGTCTGGTTCGAGAAGGTCGGCATCCGGCTTTCGGGCTGTGGAGATGATTCCGGCATTTGGGAGTTTCCCCTCAAACCCTCAGAACCCTCATTCCCTCGGGCGGGGGATTGGATTCTCTTAATGCAGATGCCGGCCTGCCGTGCGAAGTAGAAGAGCGTGCGCGGCCGGATGCCCTCGCCGCCGGAGCTGAGGCACTTGTCGTACTGGCGGTCGGCCTCGGCTGCGCTGTAGCCGGGGTAGAAGCGCGAGAGCCGGTGGAAGTACTGCCTCCCACCCTCGCCCAGCGCCTCCTTCAGCGCAAATCCGATCTCCAGCCATTGGCTGTAGTCGCCGGTGATGTCGAGGGCTTGGGCTTCGACCTGGCGGGTGAGGTTCTCGATGTCCTCGTATGTCGCGCTCGCCGGCGGCTCGGGGTTGCGTTCCTGTTTGCCGCTTCTGCTTCCCGTTCCGATTAGGACGCCTTCAGGCTCTTTCCAGTCCGCAGGGTTGAATATCTTTTTCATAGCCGTTGCGGATTGAGGTAAGCTCCGGGGTCGCAGGGGAGAAAGCACGCGCGGCTGATGTCCCGGCACTGCCGGTCGGGTGCGATACCATAGGTGAGTCGGCAATAGACCGCGATGCTCGCGAACCACTCCTCGTGGCTTGCGCGGTCGAGGTCAATCGGGATAATCCACTTTAGCCCGTGCCCTGATGGACTGCGGAACAGCAGCTCGGTCTCGAAGTACTCGTCCTCGAGCAGCCTTGCGAACAGGGCCTCAACGTCCTCTATATGGTCGAAGTCGATGCAGATGAGTCCGCTGTGCTGCAGGAGGTTGTTTTTTGAACGCCGCGAGAATATGCCGGAAGGGGTGATGTAGTCGAAGCTCGCGGCCTTGAACTCGCGGCGCTGCGGCTGGCTCTCGAGTCTGCGAAACTCTTCGGTGGTTTTCCGGGCACGGTGGCCGGTGATGTAGCTGTGGACTTCTTTCAGGGTGACGGCCTTTTCCGGTGTCAGGTTCGAGATGGGCGCGCGGAAGAAGGAGAACATTGGCTCTCTATTCATCGTCCTCACCTCCTTTCTCCGGATGTTCGCCGCGCTCGGCACGGCGGATTTTGTAGTCGGGGTAGAACACGTGGCCGTTGTCATCGTGGCTCTGAAGCAGGTAGCCGCGTTCGTTCCAATGCCACATCGTGCTGCGGCTCTTGACATTGAGGCGTTCCATCGCCTCGGAAAGATACACCCTGCGCTGCAGGGCGGCCTCCTCGGCCTTGTTCTGCACTTCCTGGAAGACCTTCCGTACCGCCGCCTCCACGTCCTCCTTGGCCATCAGACAGGTGCGCAGCTGCTCCGGAATCAGAATCGGAAAGCCCTGCGGCTGAGTCTGCGCGGGGATGTCGGCTTGGGGTCTGGTGGTTGCGACATCCTGTCCGCGCTTGGCTCGGCTCTTGGGGGCTGTGTTCTTGACTCTGGCGGTGGTGGTTTGCGCCTTTGGCTTTGTGACGTTTGGGCTTTTGCCCTGAGTTTGCCTCTGGCTTTTGAGCTGCTTTTCTTCTTGCGCCTGCCTTTGTTTTTCTCTCTGCGCTGTTCTCTGAACGGCGACCGCCGCCGTCCGCTGCGCTGTATAACCTTTAATCATTCGCATTCTGCCTCGGCGCCCGCACTCCCGGCCCATCGGGAGAGAACGCCTCGGATGCCGCCACTCCGGGTCAGTTGGGCCTCCCGCCCTCAGCAACGGCACTGCGAATGTACAATCC
>CAVEHG010000064.1:0-8065 GCA_963615405.1 bacterium
CAGCGGCTGACATAACGAAAAGTTTCGGGAATTTGCTGGTGCTCAAGGGCATAAGCCTGAAAATTGAAAAGGGCGAAGTCGTTTCGATTGTCGGGGCATCCGGAGCGGGAAAATCCACGCTGCTTCAGATTCTCGGCACTCTGTCCCGCCCGGACGGGGGTTCTCTCATTATCGACGGAGAAGACGTGCTCGCGATGAAGGGTAAGCGGATTTCAGAATTCAGAAACAGAAAAATCGGGTTCGTCTTCCAGTCCCACCATCTGCTCCCGGAATTCACCGCGCTGGAGAATGTTATGATCCCGGCTTTTATCGCAGGGAAACGAAGCAGGGAAGCCGAGGCGCGTGCCCGGGAACTGCTGACGGAAGTCGGACTTGAAAACCGTCTCGAACACAAACCGTCGGAGCTTTCCGGAGGTGAGGCGCAGAGAGTGGCCATCGCACGGGCGCTTGTGAACAATCCGGCGGTGCTTTTCGCTGATGAGCCGTCCGGGAACCTCGATTCTGTGACAAAAAAGGAAATTCACCGGCTGTTTTTCGATATGAGGGAGCGGCACGGGCAGACCGTGGTCATCGTCACACACGACAACGGGCTTGCGGAGATGTGCGACAGGAAACTCGTTATGCAGGACGGCCTGATATAGGAGAACGCCTTAAAAAGCGGTCTGCTGCGTTGTGCTCCTTGATGAAATCCTCACAACCAAAAGGTTGCTGCGGTTTCACCTGCGTCGCGAGCCTTGCATCCCATCTTTTTAAGACATTCTCCCCTCCCCGCACATAATTGTTCTCTCTAAAAAAGTGCGTGGGATTTAACCCACCCCAATACGGGTAATCCGCGAACACCCAACGTATTAGGGTACATGCGAAACTGAAGTTAAGTAATAGAGACAATGGGCATTTTCAGATTCAAGAAATTTGAGGTACGGAACGAAAAGTCCGCAATGAAGGTGAACACCGACGGCGTGCTGCTCGGTGCCCTGATGACCGTTTCAGGGAATGACCACCGTCTTCTTGACATCGGAACCGGAACCGGAACCATAGCCCTGATGGCCGCCCAGCGCATTGCCGGCAATCCGGAATCTGAAGACAATCCGGAATCTGCGGGTGCGCCCGCCTCTGCCAATAATCCTGACTTCCTGATAGACGCTATCGACATTGACGGGGCGTCCGCCGAAGAAGCCGGAGCGAACTTCAGGAATTCCCCCTGGGCCGGCCACCTGCAGGCACACCTCTGCCCGCTGTCACAGTTCCGCCCCGCCGCAGAATACGACCGCATATTCTCCAATCCCCCGTTTTTCACCGAAACCCTGCATTCCCCATCCGCCCGCAAGGCGCAGGCACGCCACGCCGATTCCCTTCCGACAGAAGAAATAATGGACTTCGCGGCCGCCCGTCTCTGCCAAAGCGGGACACTCAGCCTCATACTACCCGCAGAACACGAAGCCGAGACCGCAAGGATCGCCGCCGAACACGGACTCCATCTCTTCCGCGCCGTGAGAATACAGTCCTCCGACCGAAAGAAACCCTACCGCGCAGTGATGGAATTCGCCCGCAATGCCGGGGAGATTGCCGGTTCTGCTGCCGGAAAGAATCCGAAACCCTCAGCGGGACCGATTGACAGGGATGAACAGACGAAAATTGCAGAACCGGTGCAGGAAACGGTCACAATAAACATAAACGGGAAGTATTCGGAGCAGTATCTCGACATCGTTTCCGACTTCCTCCTGCTCGGAAGGACATAATCACGACAACCCGTCGAAAGCTGTTCTTCGAAGTTACGTCACCCGGAACCGGCTGTATCTGATGCCGGAGTCCGCTCAAAATACGGAATTTTGTGACTATCTTTGCAGATTGTGACGGAACAAACAGGCCCGGATAAATTATGGAATATATACGCAACTTCTGCATAATCGCACACATTGACCACGGGAAGAGTACGCTCGCGGACAGGATGCTCGAAATTACCGACACTCTGAACGCGAGGGATATGGAAAATCAGGTACTGGACTCGATGGACCTGGAGAAGGAAAAGGGAATCACCATCAAGAGCCACCCGATCCAGATGCAATATCACTACAAGGGCGACACCTACACCCTCAACCTTATCGACACCCCGGGGCACGTGGACTTCTCCTACGAAGTCTCCCGCGCAATCGCGTCCTGCGAAGGGGCGCTGCTGGTTGTGGACGCGACACAGGGCATTCAGGCTCAAACCATTTCGAACCTCTATCTCGCTGTGGAACACGGACTTGAAATTATTCCGGTTCTCAATAAAATCGATATGGATTCGGCAATGATTGATGTCGTGACCGACCAGATTGTGGATATGATAGGCTGCAAGCCGGAGGAAATCCTCAAGGCTTCGGCACGCACCGGGCAGGGGGTGAGGGAGATTCTGGATGCAATCATAGAACGCATACCGGCCCCGTCAGGAGACCCGTCCGCACCGCTTCAGGCCCTCATTTTCGACTCCGTCTTCAATTCTTTCAGGGGCATCATCGCCTACTTCAAGGTGGAAAACGGCAGCATACGTGCTGGAGACAAGGTGAAATTCTTCAACACAGGGAAGGAATATGTCGCAGACGAGGTGGGAGTGCTCAAAATGAAACTATGCCCGAGGGATGAGATCGCCTGCGGAAGCGTGGGGTATATAATTTCGGGCATCAAGACCGCAAGTGAAGTGAAGGTGGGCGACACGATCACGACAGTCGCGAACCCCTGCTCGGAAGCGATTGCCGGATTCGAGGAGGTGAAACCGATGCTCTTCGCCGGAATGTACCCGGTGGAGACTGACCAGTACGAGGAACTGCGGGCAGACCTTGAGAAATTCCAGCTGAACGACGCTTCGTTCGTGTTCGAGCCGGAATCCTCGCTTGCGCTGGGCTTCGGGTTCCGCTGCGGCTTCCTCGGACTGCTCCATCTGGAAATCGTGCAGGAGAGGCTGTTCCGCGAGTTCGGAATGGATGTCATCACGACAGTGCCGAACGTTTCCTACAAAGTCTATACGACTCAGGGTGAATGCATTGACGTGCACAACCCTTCGGGACTCCCGGCGCCGACTCTCATCGATCACATCGAAGAGCCGTACATCCGTGCACAGGTCATTTCAAAGGCCGATTTCTATGGCCCGATAATGAAACTCTGCCTCGACAAGAGGGGCACTCTCGTGAACCAGCACTACATCACCGCCGACCGTCTGGAGCTCACCTACGAAATGCCTCTCTCCGAAATCGTCTTTGACTTCTACGACAAGCTCAAGTCCATCTCCAAAGGCTATGCTTCGTTCGATTATCATATTGTAGGATTCAAGGACGCGAAACTCGTCAAGCTCGATATTCTCCTCAACGGAGAACCTGCCGATGCACTTTCATCCCTGATCCACGTGGACCACGCCTACGATTTCGGGCGCAAAATCTGCGAGAAGCTCAAGGAACTCATCCCGCGCCAGCAGTTTGACATCGCCATCCAGGCCGCCATCGGAGCGAAAATCATCGCCCGAGAAACTGTCAAGGCTGTACGCAAGGATGTGACCGCGAAGTGCTACGGCGGCGACATCACCCGAAAGCGCAAGCTCCTTGAAAAGCAGAAACAAGGAAAAAAGCGGATGAGACAAATCGGAACTGTCGAAGTGCCTCAATCCGCTTTTATGGCTGTCCTTAAATTGGACTGATCTTTATCTTATCAATCTTAATCTCAGAAGATTACAGATTCGCGTTGTCCTTGTTCCAGTCTGCGACTGCAGGGACGATGCCGAGTTCTACGATTTCGTCGCGCATCTTGCAGAGGTGAGCGTAGGAAGCGTCGAGAGCGGCAAGCTCCTCGGCTGTGCCCTGTGGCATAGTGAAGTGGCAACCGGTCGCGTCGATTGTCGTCGGCATGGCCATCATCACATTTTTGTATTTGCCGCAGTTTACATAGGTGCCGGCAGGAAGGGTGAATTTCGCACCGCCCATAGAAGCCTCTATCATCTTGACAGCATTGTAGGCAGGGCTCTGGAATGATGAACGTCCGCGAAGCTTAATGATTGCGGAACCGCCCTGGATCGTCTCCTGTTTGATTTCAGCCATCCTTTCTGCTGAAATGCCCGTCTCTGAAAGCGGTTTGCCGTCAATCTTCACCTGAGATGCGAAAACTGCCATCTGCTCGCCGTGACCGCCGTAGGTGTGCGCTCCGGTGACTGCGCTCTGAGGTACGCCGAACTCCTTCGCGAGGTTGCTCTGGAGACGGGTTGAATCGAGTGCTGCGAGTGAGGTGAGCTGCTCAGGCTTCAGTCCGGAGTGGATGAGAGCGGTAAGCGCCGTCACATCGGCAGGGTTGAAGATTACGACCACGTGTTTTACATCCGGGCAGTATTTCTTGATGTAGTCACCGAACTCGGCTGCGATTTTGCAGTTGCCCTTGAGAAGATCCTCGCGGGTCATCCCCTCCTTGCGAGGTGCTCCGCCTGATGAAATGATGTATTTCGCGTCCTTGAATGCGACCTCCGGATCAACTGTCCAGGTGATGTTCGCTCCCTCGAATCCGCAGTGATACATTTCCTCGGCGACACCGTGAACGCCCGGCTCGAAGATGTCGTAGAGACAGATGTTCGGAGTAAGTCCGAGCATAAGCGCTGTCTGTGCCATGTTGGATCCGATCATTCCGCCGGCTCCGACAATCGTAAGTTTCTCGTTTGTCAAATATTTCATGATAGTAAATATAATATGTTTGTTTCCGTACAGGTTTTCCGAAGCCGGGAAGGTCAAAACGCTCCCAACTCCCTGAAATTCGGGCGCAAATTTAGCAAATAATTAAAAAATAACTATATTTGCAGCCGTAATTATTAACGATGGCAGACAAGTGGAACCTCCCAGTCCAATATCAGGAACTCAGAGCATAACGGCGGACAGTCTTTCTGACGACCCGCTGGCGACCAGCTTTCATATAACGGATTAAGACACACCCTCAGGAACTGGGGGCGGGTTTTGTCGTGTTCTGCACATTGATTTTGTAAAACCAGCTTACGGGCTTATATGGCACTATATCTTAAAAAGGAACTTGAAAACGGGGCCGAAATTGCGGTCTGGCAGATTACTGAAACAGAAGCCGAACTCAAGGAATTGTGTTCGGTACCGACTGACGAGATGGAGGAGATCAATCTCTATGGGAGCGAATCTCAGAGAATGCAGAAACTCGCCGTGAGGGCGCTCATAAACGAACTCTTCGACGAGAAGATGTACCTCGACCACCACGACAACGGCAAGCCGTACCTCGAAAACAGTGCCACCAACATAAGCATCACACACACAGATAAATATGTCGCCGTCATCATCCACGACGAGGACGACCTCGGAATTGACATCGAGTCGCTCGACCGCGACTTCTCCTCCGTGGAAAAGAAGGCTCTGTCCGAAGACGAAATCGACGACCTCGACGATGACGACAGGAAGAAAAAGAACGAACAGCTGGCGATTTACTGGTGCGCGAAAGAGGCCATATTCAAGAGAATGTCACAGAACAGGGTCGATTTCGCGGAGCAGATTGAAGTGGAGAAGTTCAACCCGAAGGGTGAGGGGGAGCTTGAGGCGACTTTTATACACAAGGACGGGCATGAGGAGGAGTTTGATTTGGAGTATATAACATTCGACCGTCACATCCTTGTATGGGTGGTGGGTTAAAGCGGAGGCGGTCTGCTGCGTTGTGCTCCTTGTGAAAATCCTCACAACCAACAGGTTGCTCCGGTTTTCACGTCGTCGCGAGCCTTGCATCCCATCCTCCGCTTTAACCCACCTCCAGGCAAAATCAGTCTGAACGATGTTGTGCTCCTTGGGAAAATCCTCACAACTTGAAACGGAGACCGGCTTCGATGCCGAAGGCAAGCGGCTGCGCCGTCCTGATGCTCCTCGGCTGATTGTTGTCGAAATAGTACTTCAGGCTTGGGTCAATATAAATCCCGAGAAGGTCCAGCGGTGAAAATTCCACGCCGAAACCTGCCTTGACGGAAGTCTGGATGCCGCTCACCTTTTTTGTGTAGAGCAGAGATTCGCCCTCGAAAATCCCGGTATATCTGTTGAGAATACACTTTTCGACTGTTCCTCCGACAGCCGCATAGATATCCCACCGTTTGGTGCGGAATACGCTGAAATAGATATCCAGAGGAATTCCGATGTAGTGCTGGCTGTTTTTCATATTCGTGCTGCAGCTCCACTCGTGCTCATCGTAATAAGTCCCGGTAACTTTCTTGTTAAGCAGGGTGTAGTTTACTCCCACCCCAACTCCGAGCCATTTGGTTATGCTGTATTTCACTCCCACACCGAAAGAAATCGGCAGGCTGTATGAATCCGAATTGCTCCCTTCCACAAAGGTTTTTCCGGTCGGAGTCTTCTTTCCTTTCACAAACATCCTTTTGTGGGTCGAGTTTTTCTGAGGACCACCGAAGCTGTTCCCTCCTACAGAAATCTCAAACGGGGTTTTCTTCCAGGAGCCATCCCGAGAGTTTTCTTTGCCGTAGACCGCCTCAATGTCCGAGTTGTCGACTTTAAGCTCACATTCAGGCTCTCCGCCGTCTGCATCGACATCGACACGCTGTCCGGCAGTTTCCTGATCTTCAATCTCCTGCACCTCAACCGTCTGCGTTTCGCTCAAAGGAACTTCGGATATCCGGTTTTCACTTGTACTTTCTCCACCGGCCTCGTTCCCCTCAGACGTCTCCGTTTCCCCGACCCTCTCGGTATCCACGGTTCTCATTGACATCACACTCTCTGACGCTTCAGTCTTCCGCTCTGACCCGGTCACGGCAGCCATTGCAACCGGACTCGTCCCCTCCGCCTTCACGACATCAAACTTGACTCCCGTCTTCTCTGTATCATACTTGACTCCCGTCTTCTCTTCCGCACTTTCCGCCAGAATTTCGCCACCGGCAACACGATCAGCAGGAACAAAATGCGCGATTACAACCCCCGCAACCACTGCCGCCGCCACTGCTGACGCCCCGGCAATCCACCTGCGCACAAGGATGACGACACGGCGCTTCCGCCCCGCAGCTTCGTCAAGCCGGGACTCAATTCCCTTCCAAAGCCCTTCAGGAAGCTGTTCCTGCGGCTCCGAGAGAATCTCGCGTATCTTTTCGTCAAACTGTGTGTCAGTCATATGCGCGTAACTTTCCTTTTTCGCGTAACTATACTTTTTTACAGGCGCGGTCTTCCGCCTCCCTGCAATTTCTTTATTCTTTCCTGCAGCCAGATCCGCCCCCGGCTCAGCTGCGTCCTCGACGTGCTTTCCGTTATCCCGAGCATTTTTGCGATCTCCCTGTGTGAAAATCCCTCCATGACATAGAGGTTGAACACAGTTCTGAACCCGGGCGGCATCGCAGTCACCGCAGTCATTATTTCCTTGTATGAAAGTTTCTCTATGGCGGTCTCCTCTTCCGCCTTCAGCCCCCTTGCCAACGAAATGTCGTCGCTCATCTTCAGGGCGTCGTTCTTCCTGAGGTACATCAGTGAGGCGTTGATAAAAATCCTTCTCGCCCAACCGTCGAACGACCCGGTTCCGCTATAACTGCCGAGTTTCGTAAACAGTGCCACAAAGCCTTCCTGCAAAATATCCTCCGCTGCGGTCCGGTCTCCTATATAACGTATGCACACAGGAAAATAACGGGGTGCCAGAAGATCATACATTTTCCTCTGGGCAGCCCGGTCTCCGTCGATGCATTTGTCTATGAGCAGAACGGCCTTGTCTTCGTTCACGGTTACAGTTCCGGGACGGGAAAACTGCCGACATTCAAGATGCAACCCCGCCCCTTTACGTTGCATCGGTCGATATTTTCCCCAAAATTACTCTTTTTTCCCGAATTGCTTGTTATCTTTGTGAGTTTCGTCGCTCCCGGTTCTGTGTATGAACATAAAAAGCGACAAAATGGCGAACCCGTGAATTTCCGAACAATTCGGGTGACAAACGAAGCAAAAAAAATGAAAAGGATTTTAAAAAAATATATACTTCCGGTTCTCGTCCTGGCGGCACTCGTTTCACCGTCAGCGTTTGCGCAACAGGATCTGAAGGATTCGATAAAGGACGGGGCTCTGATTCAGGC
>CAVEHG010000065.1:0-8009 GCA_963615405.1 bacterium
CGCTATTCTTGCTTTAAGAAGTTGTTCATTTCAAAACAGCTCCTACAAAGCCAAGTTGCTTGGATTTGTGACCGTAAAGCGCAGGAGGCGGCGGGTTTCGGGGGTGATGCGGACGGATTCGTCGATGCGGCGGCCGAGGAGGGCGAGGACGCGGGAGGAGGCACCGGAGGTCCCGCCGGTGGTTTTTCCTGAGGATAATCCTGAAGATAATTCGGACTCCGTTCTGAAGGAGAGTTTCCCCGAGATGAGGCCTTCGCCGGAGGCGAGGAAGATGGCGCGGCGCTTTTCCGGAAGGCTGAACTTGAGGTCAGTGAAAAGGTCGCTGACTTTCTTTCTGCCCCGGCAGCCGAGAGGACGCATCCAGTCGCCGCTGCGCCAGGTGCGAAGAATCAGCGGAAAATGCAGGATGTCGGCGCTGACTGCGGTGACTCCCTCCGGCTGGCGGACATCGAAATCTTCGCTGCGGTCCAGCAGCTCAACCTTCACCGTGCAGCCGTTGAATTGATACTCTCCCGGACTGGTAACCACAAGTTCACCTGATTGGCCGCGGGAGGTCTCCCCGGGAAGATCAACGGGAACCACTCCGGAAAAATCAGCGGGAACCACTCTGGAAAAATCAACGGGAGCCACTCCCGAAAGGTCATCGGGAATCATTCCGGAAAAATCAACGGGAGCCACTCCCGAAAATTCGCCGGATGCTGCCCCGGGAGTTCCGGCGGGGAAACTCTCTGCAAGAGAGCGCGGTTCCGGCTCACGGTTCAACGGGGTGATTATCAAGGAACTGCCAGTCATCACAAGGCTGTGCGTCGGACTGAAGAAGGTTTTTCCGCTGACGGTACGGGAAGATTCAAGCAGGTCTTCCACCTGTCCTATGACGGCGCTGTTGAAGGAATATTTTTCGAGAAAGAGGTACAGCGCATATCTCCAGCCACTGCCCCTTGTGACAATCCTCTCGACCAAAGAGCCGTCCTGCCGCAGGTCATTCCCGTCCGGGAAAAGTTCGCCGGAAGGCGAAACGGACTCACTGTGCGACAAAACCGACGGCTTCGGAGCCCCGTCACCGAAACAGCCGTCAACAATCTCCTTCACCTCGTTAAAGTGCCTCATATCCCGGTTCAGAACCTTCACCACGGCCGGGTTGAGCCTTTCAAGAAGAGGGATTATCTCGTTGCGGATGAGGTTCCGCTTGTGCTCCGAGTCACGGTTTGTCCTGTCCTCACGCCACTGGAGACCGTGTTTTACGGCATATCCCTCAATCTGCCTGCGGGTCAGGGAAAGCAGCGGGCGCCAAATCCGAAGGCTTGCCGAACAGGGATTCGTCCGGCCTGACTCCAAATCTTCAGGAGTGCAACCCTGCGCTTCCGAAAGTGACTCGTCCCCACATTTCAGGACCTTCCGGAGCTCCCCGGTCATTTCGATATTCTGAGTTGAGAGCGTCTGCATCCCGCATATTCCCCGGAGCCCCGTCCCGCGCACAAGGTTCAGAATCAGGGTCTCGGCGTTGTCGTTGGCGTTGTGGGCGATTGCGACTGCACGGTAGCCCTCCCGACGGCACAGCAGAGAGAACCAGCCGTAACGGAGTTCACGGGCGGCCATCTCGATGCTGATTTTCCGCGACGCGGCATAGCCGGCCGTGTCAAAGTCGATGCAATGGAACTTCACTCCCCTCTCCGCGGCCCAGTTCCGGACGAATTCCGCGTCGCCGTCACTTTCCCCTCCCCGAAGATGAAAATTGCAATGGGCTATCGCAAAATGAGTTAACCCCTGCCGACAGAGCATGTCGGCAAGGGTTATGGAATCGATTCCGCCGCTCACTCCGATCACAAAGCCTCCCCCTCCCCCAGCATCGGCAGAGAGGACCGCAGGAATGTCAAAGTAGTGCGCCGCAGACATATAATATCAAGTACTTGACCAAAAATATAACAGAACTTTGTCCTAAATCTTAAACAAAAAACCGGCAAGGAGATTGGCTTAAAAAGATGGGATACAAGGCTCGCGAGAACGCGAAAACCGCAGCAACCTTTCGGTTGTGAGGATTTTCGCTGGGAGCACAACGCAGTAGACCGCTTTTTAAGGCAATTTCCTCCGTTACTTATTTGGATTTTGACGCGATTGTATAGGTAAATCCAAAGGAGATAGACTCCGCGAACTGCAGCCCGCGCTTAACCATCACCGTCTCAGACTCTCCCGTCGTGGCATTCTTCACCTTCTTCTCCTTCAACACGTTGGTGTCATAGATCATATTCGTAGTGAGGGTGAGGGCGAAGTACTTCGCGATTTTCCAGTCAATCTTGTTGTCCCAGTTGAAACGGATGTTGCCTTTGTATTTGTTGGTCACGTCGTCCTTCGCCAGGTAGTCGGTGAAGAGGACAACCTGCGAGGTGTACTTGAAGTTGTCGTTCACGTTCACCTTGAAGTCAACCTTCATCTGCGCACCGAGCTGGAAGAGAGCGGCATCGTAGGCGGAGCCGTTGGCGAGAGACTTGTCAAGCTTAGCCTTCAGTTTCTTCTGAGCCTCGGTTGCAGTGCTCTCATCATAGCCTTCCAACTCCTTCTGGAGGCTCTTTGTCTCATCGGAGAGCTTCATTCCGTAGGTTTTGCGGAACTGCTCGTCGGTGACGATGGTGTAACCTCCGGTGAGAGGTGCAAGGCTCACTGACACCCATTTGGCCGGGGTCCAGTCAAGACCGAGGGCGAGGGTTGCGTAGCCCGGGGAGAGAAGTCCGGACTTTGCCTCGCGGGCATCCTTCCAGGCCTCCCTCTGCTGTTTCTTTGAAAGGTCCTCAAGCGTCGCCCCCGAACCGAAAAGCTCTTCTATACGAGCCGCTGAAGGGGTGGCGTAGTTATAACCCTTTGAGAACTGAGTCTTGAAGTCGAAGTTTGCGGAAGCGTAGAGCTGTTCCACAATCCTGTGCCCCCATTTGCTCTCAAAGTAAAAACGGTCGTTGCTCTTCTGAAGAAGCGGTTTGGAAGATGAATAGAGAGTTCCGTACTCCAGCTGGAGGCGGTTGTTCCAGAACATCTTGTCCTTCGCCCAGTTGCAGTTGCCGTCAATATAGCCCTTGAGCGTAAATGTGTTGTCACCGCCGGCGGCCCAGTTGGTGAGACCGGTCTGACCCACATTTATCTGGGTGGTGAGAGAATTTGTCCAATAGTTCGGCTTTTTCGGCTCTTCCTTCTGCTCCGGAGCCGCGTCAAACGCTTCCACGGCCTCCTGTGCGGCCTTCTGCACATCATCCTGCGCTGAGGCGGCCGCCGCCGTGCACGCCATCATCGCGATGGCAACAAAAATCCTTTTCATAATGTTATCTAGCACAATAAATGTTTCACTTAAGTTTCGCACTTGCGAAACTTGAATGTTTCACACCTCAATAAGCATTAAAAAAACAAGTCGGTACGGATTACCAAGTTATTTTTTCCTAATACGAAATCGAGAATATCACCCGGCGGTGCGAAGGCTTGCCGCTGTAGATGCATTGGCCCTCCTCCTCGCAGACATAACTGTCCACAGGGATGCAGCGGATGGTCGCCTTGGTCTCCTCCTTGATCTTCTCCTCGGTCTCGGTCGTGCCGTCCCAGTGACAGAGCAGGAAGCCTCCCTTCTTGATTTCCTCCTTGAACTCCTCCCAGGTGTCCACCTTGCGCACATTCGCGTCACGGAAGGCGAGAGCCTTGTTGTACATATTCTCCTGAATGTCCTTCAGCAGCTGCTCAATGTGCTCCGCAACTCCTTCCTGGGCAATCGAAGCCTTCTCCAGAGTGTCCCTGCGGGCGATTTCGAGCGTTCCGGCGGCAAGGTCGCGAGGGCCCATGGCGATACGCACCGGCACACCCTTGAGCTCCCACTCGGCGAACTTGAAGCCCGGACGCAGGGTGTCGCGGTCATCGATTTTCACGCTCACACCGCCCTTTTCAAGTTCAGCCTTGATCTGAGACAGCCTCTCCACGATGGAGTCGTGCTCCTCGTCAGTCTTGTAGATCGGCACCATCACCACCTGAATCGGGGCGAGTGCCGGAGGAAGAACAAGTCCGTTGTCGTCGCCGTGAGCCATTATGAGCGCACCCATCAGACGGGTGGAAACGCCCCAGGACGTTGCCCAGACATACTCCTGTTTGCCTTCCTTGTTGGTAAACTGGACATTGAACGCCTTGGCGAAGTTCTGTCCGAGGAAATGCGAGGTACCGGCCTGGAGAGCCTTACCGTCCTGCATCATAGCCTCGATGGTGAGGGTGTCGATCGCCCCTGCAAACCTCTCGTTCGGGGATTTGTGCCCCACAACGACCGGAAGCGCCATCGTGTTGCGCGCAAAGTCGGCGTAAACGCCCACCATCTTCTGTGCCTCGGCCTCGGCTTCCTCGCGGGTTGCGTGTGCGGTGTGGCCCTCCTGCCAGAGGAACTCGGCCGTGCGCAGGAAAAGCCTTGTCCTCATCTCCCAGCGCACGACGTTCGCCCACTGGTTGCAGAGGATAGGGAGGTCTCGCCACGAGGTGATCCAGCCCTTGTAGGTGTTCCAGATGATGGTTTCGGAAGTCGGACGGACGATGAGTTCCTCCTCCAGTTTCGCCGAAGGATCGACCACCACGCCTGTTCCGTTCGGGTCTTTCATCAGACGGTGATGCGTCACCACCGCGCACTCTTTCGCGAATCCCTCCACGTGCTCGGCTTCCCTGCTGAGGAACGATTTCGGAATGAAAAGCGGGAAATATGCGTTCTGATGCCCCGTGTCCTTGAACATTTTGTCGAGGACATGCTGCATTTTCTCCCATATCGCATAGCCGTAAGGCTTTATGACCATACAGCCCCTGACTGCGGAACGCTCCGCAAGATCCGCCTTCACCACAAGGTCGTCATACCACTGTGAGTAATTCTCCGACCGTTTTGTAACTTCCTTTGCCATATCGTAATATTTAATTTTCTTGTATATTTGCAGATGGGTTTCTGCAGGTATATTCTTTGCAGTTTACATCCGCTTGGTTTCGTCCACCGTGTTCGACATCAGCGAAATGCGGCGCGAAGTTACGAAAAATATATGAATTATATGGTAAAACGGCTCTATATGTCAGGAGTGCCTGGGCTCGTGGCGCTGGCGATATGCGGCGCGGCGATGTCTTCCTGCGGAACGGCGGCACAGACTGCAAGTCAGTATGACGGAATATATTACACGAGGCCGGAAAAAACGCAGACCGCCGCGGACCTCGCAAAGAACAGGGAAGAAACGGAGGCTCTGAAGGAACTGACGGAAACGACGATGCTTGACGCGAGGGACGGATCGGAATCGGATTCCCAGACGGCAACATCCCGGACGGCAACTGTCCAGACGGCAGCCGCCCAGTCATCCTCCGCCCAGGGTGCGAAAACGCTGACGCTGAATCTCGAAAATGCGAACGTCACGACCGTCTATGTGGATCCGTTTATGGGATATGCTTCCTACGGCAGCTATGCGTGGGCACCGTACCGCTGGGGAATCTACAGCCCGGCCTATTACGCCGGATATGACCCCTGGTTCTATGGGGGATGGTACGGAAGATACTATGACCCATGGTTTTATGATTCATACTGGTACGGCGGATCCTATTGGAGCGGATGGTATGGCGGTTGGTATGACCCTTGGTACGGAGGATGGTACGGCGGATTTTACGACCCGTGGTACAGCGGATGGTACGGAGGCTGGTATGGACCCCGGCACTGTGGCCCTTACTGGCATCACCGCCCTGACCACCGGTTCGACGGCCCTGCATTCGGACACGGCGGAGCCCCCGTACACCACGGTTCAAGAGGCACGGGCAGCGGACTCGCCTCAAGTTCCCGTTCGTCGGTTTCCGGCGTGAGGGGGTCGTCGGCAGTGCGGACATCGTCCTCAAGCTCCGTCAGAAGGGCTGCTGCTGCAGGCGCTGTCAGAAGGACATCGGCAACAGGCATTTCCAGAAAGGTTAGTTCCGGGACTCGTAACATAAGCTCGGTAACAAGGAGAACGGCTTCGGCTGCTGCAGGCAGCGGAACAGCGGGGGCGGCTTCGTCAAGAAATTCCGGCAGCGCTTCAAGACCGGCGACGGCAGTGCGCAACACATCTTCAGGAACAAGTTCAACAGGCTCTGTTTCAAGAAGTACCGGCGGAGTTTCACGTAGCACCTCCGGAGTCTCAAGAAGTACATCCGGGACCTCAAGGCGCACGGCCACATACAGCCGGCCGTCTTCAAACAGAAGCAGTTCAAGCTCAAGCAGTTACCGCAGTTCCTCATCCAACGGCTCACGCAGTGCGGCATCCTACGGCACTTCGTCAGGCCGCAGCAGTTCAAACTCGTCATACAGAAGCAGCGGATCAAACTCATCGTACCGGAGCAGTTCATCAAACTCATCGTACAGAAGCAGCAGTTCATCCTCCCGCAGCAGCTACTCTTCCGGCGCAAGCCACAGCAGTTCTTCCGGCGGCGGCGCGAGAAGGAGATAACGCGCATAACAAAACCCGGATGACGCACACAACATAACCCGGATGACGCGCACAACAAAACAACCTGAAAAGGATATAACCTAAAAAGTGAAGTCAATATGAAGAGAACAATACTTGCAGCGGCGGCAATTCTCGCCGCGGGTCTCACGGCAGCGGCACAGGACTGGACTGACGCGCTGAGATACAGTGACAACGAATACGAAGGAACGGCGAGGACAATCGCAATGGGAAACGCATTCACCGCACTCGGCGGAGACTTGGGTTCGCTCGGGATAAACCCGGCAGGCTCAGCAGTGGCGAGATATTCCCAGTTCACGGTCAGCCTCGGCCCGGACATCACGATAGGTTCGGCGAAGGGAACCACTCTTCCTGACGGAGAAACCGCATTCGGAAAGAACCTGCGTCAGAGCGGGTCGAAATTCAGCCTCCCCAACCTCGGAGGTATGATCAATTTCAACACCGGAAGGAGCCGAGGCCTGAGGAACTGGAGTCTGGGCTTCGTCGTGAACAACACGCAAAGCTACAACGAAGACTTCACCGCGATGGGGACAAACTACAGGACATCCGCATTCGGAGCGCTGGCCAGCCGTGCCGACGGACTCGGCTACACTGCCGATGAACTCGGCGCTGACGGCATCTACGACAATCTATACACATCAGACTGGCCAGTGGCAGCCGCATATCAGAGCGGCGCGATATGGAAAAGCGAAAAGAATTTCGCGGGAATCACCGAATACACCGATGCGGAAGGGAATCTCACTCTTGGCGCGAGCGGCCTCGACCAGCGCTTCGGCAGGACACGCACCGGCTCGAAGAAAGACTTTATCTGCAATCTCGGTTTCAATGTTTCGGATCTGGTCTATTTCGGGGCTAACATCGGAATCACAAGCGCGGACTACACCAGCAGCGAGTTTATGAGGGAGGACGCCGTTTCACCCGACGACTTTGATGTCAAGTTTACCGATGCAGACGGCGGCGAGACCATAACGCATTTCACATCGGCAAAGACCACCTTCGACTACAGGGCGAGTGTCGCCGGGATATACGGGAAATTCGGGGTCATTCTCACCCCGTGGAAAGGATTGAGGTTCGGGGCGGCAATCCAGACTCCGACATCACTCACAGTCAGGGAGAAAATATATTACGGAGCGGAGGGAAATTATGAAAACTCCCGCTACAGCGGAAACGCCAGCTGCGAGGGAGAGTATAAATACAACCTGAAGGCTCCCCTCCGGGCCAATTTCGGAGCGGCCTGCACCTTCGGAAAATTCGGTTTGCTGAGCGCTGACTATGAGATTGCGAACTACCGCAGTATGCGTTTCAGCGTCCCGGGCACATCCGACAACAGCGAGTTTGACGATGCCAACAACGGAATTTACGATTACTGCGGCGTGCAACACTATCTCCGTCTCGGAGCCGAGGTAAAACCTGTCGATTTCCTTTCGGTACGGCTGGGCTACACGCTGAAGACTAACGGACAGTCCCGGGAATACGACGAGGCCGGCTTCCTTGTAAAGGCTCCGCACGCCAATGTTCACACGGCATCCTTCGGTCTCGGAT
>CAVEHG010000066.1:0-7894 GCA_963615405.1 bacterium
GTGCAGGATGCCGTCACGGCAACAGCCGCCACAAAGAGCGGGAAAACTGATTTAAAAAAATTCATATATATATATTTTCATTTACCCGTCCTCGCCTGTCCCGGCGAAACGGCCGTTTTTCATCCGATCGAATCAGTTTTCCCCATAGGTAAATTCGAGGTATTTCACTTCGGTCGTGAGCCCGCTGTCGGAGGTCCCGCTGTGGTACCCGACCGCGTACGCGACATATTTCCCGCCCCTGACCATATCCTCATCGGATGACAGGTCAATGATATGGCTTCCCGTCCAGGTCTCCAGCGCATTGTATGTCTTCGCGGTATTGATGTAGATGTGAGCCGCGTAGTCCGGAGATTCAAGCTCGTCCCAGGACTCCTTATTCATATAGTCACATATGAATTCATCCGTGGAATTGCTCGCGGTCACCGTGATAAAGGTTCCGCTCTTCTTGAGGGTCAGCTCCATCGTGGAAGCCGGTGCGGACGCGGACTTGAACTCAAGCACATCGATATCCCCGCTGTAGGAGAATTGTTTGGACGACTCGTCGTAGGCGAGGTCGAAAACGGTGACGCACCAGTCTGTGCGGTCAAAGAAGGACGGTCTCTGCGACGCCTCAAGTTCATCCGTATCCAGTCGTCCGCTTTCGAGAAATGCACTTGGAAGACTTCCGGAGATGCCCGCATAAGACTTTATCTTCTCTATTCTTGCCTCTATGCATTCCTTCGCCGTCATATTTTCGTAGTCCGCCTTTCGCACCACGCCCCAGGAATAGGTCTTCGATGCGTTGACCGGAACGATTTCAATGCGGCAGGAAGTTGTCGTGATGTTGCTGACGGAGATTCTGTAGTTCTTGTAAATCGGGTCCGCAGACTTCTTCCCACTCTGTATCACCCTTATCTTCAAAGGCTTGACCCTATCGCAGGACAAGCGAACTTCGCCCGTGCGGTCTTTCCCGGTGGTGTTCTGCGCGATGCGGAGACTGAACTCGGAGGAGAAAACGGAACTCACCGCTATCCAGTCCGCCGCCGACTCCACGCTGGCTTTCTGCCCCTCCTGCGGTCCGGAAATGCGGTAGTCGCAGGTGAATGCTCCCCCTTCGACAGACGATTTCAGAACGGTTTCCGAAATGACGAAAGCGGAATCATAATTCCCGTCCCCGCCTTCCTTCTCCCCGTCACAGGAAAGCAGGGCTGAAAGGCACAGTCCCGCAGAAAAGATCATTCCGAAGATATGACGATGTCGCATATTGTAAAATTACTTAAGTTTCGCAAGTACCCTGATCCGTTAAACAGCCCCCTGTCTAAAGCGTGAACTGCAGCCACGCGATGTTTGAGGCTTTATTGGCAGTCCGGTTGTAGGAAAACGCAAACCCGACATATTCCTCTCCGCTTTCGACATCCGCGTATTTCGCCACGGGAATCCCCCTGGCTCCCTCGGACGCATCATACGTTGCAAGGCTATTTTTATTGTTCTCCAGGTACTGGCTCACCAGTGCACTCGGAGACTTCGCGGCCTCCCACGTTGACAGAGGACAGACATCAATGCAGAAGATTCCGGTAGTCGTGGCGGCCGGCGTATACATCAGAATTCCGGTGGTCCTGTCGTAGGTGAGCGTAAACGCCGCGGACGACGCCTGCATAGCCTTGGTCCTGAAGTTGTACACCGCAATATTCCCGCTGTAGCCGTAGCCGAGCGTAAGGTCAAAGGCCACAAGACAGTAGTCCGTGTCCGGGTCAAACCCGGTTGCGGTGGCGGAGATGTAGTCCTTGTACAGATGGCTCTTCAGATCAAACGTCTTCTCATTTTTCTCTGCGTAAGACTCCGCATAATCCTGCATCTCCCGGACTGTTATCGACAAATAATTGCCTCCGTAAGAGTCATAGCTCTCTTTTTTCACGAAAGCATAAAAGTAGTAGGAGTCCGGTATTGAAGGGGCTACGGTGAATTTCACCGAGGATTCGGCTATGTCCGTCACGTCCAGAGAGAAAGTCATCTGGCTGTTGACCACATAGTCCGGATTGGCGGCCTGAATGACCGTGCACTTGACGGGTTTTGCGCCCTTCAGCCTGAAGGTCACGAAACCGGAGCGCGAGCCTGCGGAACAGTTCTCCGCCGCTTTGAACTTCAGTGTGCGGACAACCGGATCAGCGTCTTCGGAACCGGCATCAGAACCGTTCCCGGAGCCATTTTCAGAACCGCTACCTTCCCCAGAGTCCTCAGCCGCCGACTTGAGCACATCCACGGGAGAGTCTCCGCTCTTGACAGGAACGATGCTGAGCCAGTCATTGCCGGGCTCTGCCGTGACCGTCCCGTCCCGGTGTTCCCCCGAGACCTCGAAAGTCACGGTGAATTCCGATTCGGCGGCGTCCACCTTGACGAAGTTCGCGCCCGTCAGACGGATCTCGCTGTCATAGTTTTCCGCTTCACCGGCAGGATTCTTTTCACAAGCGGAAATTGTGGCTGCGGCAAACGCCGCAACCACAAAAGCCCTGAGATAATCTTTGAAGAAAATTCTTTCCATTCAAAATCTTGTTTTCCCGGCATCGCGGCCGGCGGATGAAAGCCCACTTATTCGGCGACAAATGTCACCTCTATGCTCTTCACCTTCAAATACTTGACCCAATCCGTGATCTTGATGTCGAACCAGGTCTTGGTTTCATCGCTGTTGAGAGCCGTGTTGGTGTAGAAATCATCGTCGCCCTTGACATAGGTCACTGCCGGAACAGGATCACTCCAGCTTGTTCCGTTGGCTGAGAACTGTATGCGGCAGTTCGAATAATAACTTGGGTTGTTATAATGGTCAGCGACAAGAACAAGTTTCGAAATCTCACCTACGGCCGCCGTACACTTGATCTCAGACTGTTTGCTGTAGGACTTCGTAGCGACGGTGAAATATTCATCGGTGGCAGTGGAGTAGTTGATATATGTGAATGTTACCGGAACGGCGATCTTCTTTCCGGATGCGGATTCCGCATCGAAGGATGCCGTAAGCGGGATGTACTCATCCGTCGCATCCGCTCCGTCAAGAGCCGCGTCAATTGCCGCCTTGACCTTTGCAGCAGTGACCGTGAGTTTGTACTCGGCTGCGGTCGCGCTAATCTGGGTGACAGTGATCTGAGCCGTAGATTCTGCGAAACCGGTTGCCTTGACAGTCACGATGCCGGTTCTCTTCGCCCCGGTGTTCTCGGTTACGGTGACATTTATCTTGCCGTCTGCATAGTTTGCCGTGATCCAGGATGCCGCATCTTCGGCAACGCTGACCGTCGGATTGCCGGTTGCAGCCTTGACGGTGCAGTCAATGGCAGTCGTTCCCGCATCTTTTGCGACCTTGATGGCAGTCTCCCCGAGAATGATCTCCGGCGCAGGATTTATGACGATGCATCCGAGATAAGGAATGCAGTATTTGTCGGCAGTGGAGAAGTTGTCAACCGTGAGGACAAGGGAACCGTTCCGGCTTTCCTCTGTTGTGTAGAAATAGTAATTCTCACCATCGGTGCTTGAGGCGTCTCCTGTGACAGTGACCTTTCCAAGCTCAACCGTTTTCGTGCCGTTGACAACGCTCACCGTGAAATCACCGGTTACATCGGCAGTGTTGATGCCAAGATTCATCTTCACGGCTTTCATACCGTTGAAGTAGGCCTCTGACGCAAGGACAAGTTTGCTTACCTTCTGGGTGGCAAGTTTCTGCTTGTAGGCTCCGTAGGATCCCGCATAGCTGCCGGCCGCATCCTTCTCTCCGTTAGGGAACGAAAGGCTGAAGTTCATTTTGTCCATTCCGGTGTCGCCCCAGGCCTTGCTCTCGGTGGTGATGCACTGGCTGGAAGTGAACTTGCTCATACTCCAGGAAGCGCCCTCGGCGATTGTCACATCGAGGTTTTCAGTCTTGTCGGCACCCTTGAAATTCACCGTAGGCTCCGCAATGTGACCGGCCTTGATTTCGAGACCGTGACGGGTTTCGAATGTGAGGACCGCACGGGTCGTAGTCACGGTGATATCCACATCGAAATTGCCCGGCTTTGCGGCAAACCACGCGACATAGTCCTTCACCGCCGTTTTCCCGTCAGAGTTGATCGTGATCACGTTCCTCTTTGTGAACGGCTTGAGTTCATACTCTCCGACCTCTTTGGTGACATCGATATAGAAGCGTCCGGCAATCACATTGTCGTCACCTACCGCCTTGATGCTCACGGATTTGACTCCACAGTTCTCATACTCCGACGGAACTCCGGCGAAATTGATCTTGCCGTAACCGAAAAGATGCGCGAACTGCACTGTCTTGTCATTGCTGGAGTCATACTCCTTTCCGGTCGAATATTCATACTCCGCACTCTGGTTGAACTGGACAGCGGTCGGTTTGAGAACCATCACATTGGCCTTCGGCGCCCAGGAAGTCTGGGTTGCCGCCGACTGGTCATCCGGAAGGGTCACAATCCAGTTGGTGAGCAGGTCGCCGTCGGTGTCCTCGGTCGTCAGATAGTAGGTGTAGAGCGCATCGCTCGGGAAAACTCCGTAGAGGCAGTACTCGTCCGCCTTGTTTGCTTCGGTAATGCTGTAGAATGTACCGTTGAAAACCGGTTCTGCGGCTGTGGCATCCGCAATGCTGAAAACCGAATAATAACGGTCTGCCGCATACTTGATCTGACGCGCCACAGGAATCGCCCTTGTGGGATTGTCAGTCTTCGCGATTGCCGCATAAAACTTGTCCCCATCGGTGAACTTGATATGGTCTGTACCGTCGAAAGCGGCCTTGGTCGCGCCGTTCGCCACTTTCAGGGAAACAGAAAGATCGTTGCCGCCCACCCCTGCAGTTTCGGGCGCGATTTCAGTCTTGGAGCAGCCGGCAAGCACTGCAAGCGCAGCTGCGATATATGCTATTTTTTTCATCTTCTTACTTCTTTACTGACCTGACTCAAAATTTCGCACTTGCGAAACTCGAATTTACTGATTACCATTCTGTGTAAGGGTTGTGATCGGTTATGATTATGCCGCCCAGCACGCCGTACCTGTCCTCGGTGTCGATTATTATGTACTGCGCCGATTTCTTTCCGTCGGTGTTGCGCACCGCGTTGATCACGATGTACTCGGCATCCGCGCCTGCCGCAGGGACAGTCACATAGAGTTTCTGATTCTCGGTGTCGAGCTTGTATTCATATCCCTTTGATGTCACATAGACGTGGGTGTCGGCGTCAGCCCCGCTGACCGTGTAATCGAACTCGACTGTGTCGCCCGCAAAACCGTTGTTGGCTGCAGTCGTGACCTTTATCGCGAAAATCTGGTCCTTAGCCACGGTGATGTTCACGTCGCCGATGGTGAAGACATACTCCTCTGCCGTTTCAGTCAGCGTCACGGCGATTTCTTTTGTGGCGATCGTCACCTCGGACCAGGAAACCTCCCCGTCATAGGAAACCTTCCACTTGCCGTCCACAAACTTGAACACGGGAGCCGCGTCCGCAACCCTCACTGCCGCGCCGTTGTTGGTGAGTACCTCGCCGTTGAGCGTCCAGCAGAGCACTCCGCTCACTTCCTTGACTCCCACGAGGGATTCCTTCGTCACCCTTACGGTGTTGCCGTCGGAGAATTTCACATCGTAGAACCCGGCCTCGTCATATGCGACCGAAGTGATGGTTATGGCTTTCGCATAAGCGGAAAAAAGCTTCTCGATTGATGTAACGTTGGCATTGACCTGTGTTTCAAGGGCAGTGACCTTTTTTTCAAGAACCTCTACTCTGTCTTCGAGTTTCTTGGTGCAGGAAGCGCAGCACAAGGCCGCAATCGCTGCAATTGCGAATAATGTCTTCTTCATATTTAAACCTGATTGTATATAATTTCAACTTTCAGAAACCGATTCTCAGTCTCAGAATGCGAGAATAGGATGACAGCAGAACTTATTGCTGAAGTACTCCCCTGTCAGATATATGCATTTGTTGTCGCCCAGTTCTATCACGCAGCAAGTCTCTCCGCTGACATACGGTGTGCTTGACAACAGCCAGCAAGTGTTGCCCAGGGAGCTCTCGTTATGGAACACAAGGTCGTCCCTCTGGCTTTCCGGAACTTTCGCCCAATGAGCATTCAGAATTTCCGCCACATTCTCGCCGACAGTAATCTGACCGTACTGATAATTTGATTTATCTTCTTTGTACCAGGTGACGTCGGCGTCATAGTCTCTGAATGAGGACAGCACACCCGCGACGGCGGTCCCGCCGAGATTCGCGACAAAGTCCCAAAGCTGTCCTATGCTCGGAATGAACCAGCCGGATGTGTTGGACGGTGCAGCCGGAGAGAAATCGGTGTGGACGAAATCGAACGCCGGGACCTGATCCGTGTTGTCCGCAAACTGAGCCAAAACCTTCTGGTTCAGTGAATATCCGTCTATGTCACTGTACCAGGCCGATGCGTAATAACAACTGCCGAGGAAGTCTATTGTAGCGTCATCAAAGGCATATCTTGTATACATACTTTTGGAACCGTGAGCCGATTTCAAAGAAAAAACAAGTCCGTGAGTGTACCCTGCAGCAGTCTCAGAGGAAGAAAAGCGGTCGGAGGCGGTCTGGAATATTATGCCTATGACCGTCTTGTCAGGATCCGGGGCCGGTTTCTCAAGGCCGGTGAGCCATTGGGCCTCCGTTCCGTCCGCATTGATTGAAATGAGTCCTCCGTCGCTCCAGGTTCCGTCGGAGTAGAAATAGTCGCCGATTTTAGGCTCCGTACTCGGACGCGCGCTCTGCTGGACATTGACTTTCAGGGATGCAGTCAGTTCGGCACCGTTATCGCCGGTTGTTTTCGCCGTCACCGTTGCCGTTCCGGCTTTCAGAGCGGTCACATAGGCTGAGACGGACTCCCCTCCGATGACGATCGGATCGCAGACGACAGTCGCTTCATCGGAAACGGACCATTCGACTGTCTTGTAGCTGACATTCTCCGGGAGTATTTCTGCGTCGAGTTTGAATTTCTCGTTTGTGGATATCGTTTTTTCCTGAATCTGCTGACCGTCGACGGCAAGTTTGAGTGAGGTTGCCCTGATTGCAGAGACAGTGACGGTACAGGTGGCCTCCTTGCCCTGACAGGACACGGTGATTGTCGCGGTGCCCTCCTTCACAGCAGTAACCTTGCCGTTGTCCACGGTCGCAATTTCCTCATTGTCAGACTTCCAGGTCAGCAGAGGGCTGGTCGCATCTGAAGGGTTTACGGTCGGGCTGAACGAAAAAGTTCCGCCGACGACAAGATCAACGGATGTTTTGTCAAGGCTCACGCTTTCCACCCCGATCGGGGTGACGGTGACGGCGCACTCCGCCGGAGCCTCGAGGTCTTCGTGTATTGCGTAGATGGTGGTGCTGCTGAGTTTGAGCGCCTTAAGAGTAAGAACCGCTCCTTTTTCCGTGTACTCGGTGCTTTCAATGCCGACCACGCTGTCATCGGACACAGTGACTATAACTTCGTCCGCTCTGCCGGCAGGAGTTATGTCGATTTCCAGCGTCTGAGTACCGTTCACCGGAACACTCGCCTCGGCTACTGCGAAACTTACCTTTACAGCCCCGGAAAGAGATTCGGAATTGTCTTTAAGCGAATCACCACAGGAAGTGGTGCCCAAGAGAAGAAGAGAGGCTGCTGCCCCCCCCGTCAGGATTGATTTCAAAGTCATTTTGAACACTAATTCGATTCCGCCAAATGCGCGGAACACACACACTACTTTAAAAGTTTTCGGACCTTTAGAACAAAAACTTAATCAAAGATAGTTTTTTCTGATTGAATCTGCAAGAGATATTTGAGGAAATTTTTGCCGAACAGGTTGAGTTTCAACCGGTTTCGTAAAACAAATCGGAAGTTGCGTTGGCCTTCCGGCCGGAAATTTTTAAAGAAAACAGAGGAAATGCTTTCCATTTGAAAACGCTCCTCCCGC
>CAVEHG010000067.1:0-7718 GCA_963615405.1 bacterium
TAAAATGCAGGGTGCAGGGGGTTCAGAAGTAAAAAAAGTGCGTGGGATTTACCCCACCCCAATACGGGTCCCCCCCCGAATACCCAACGAATTTGGGTACATGCGAAACTTAAATGGTATAATTATGAAAGAGATTGAACTGACCTGCAGGGTCGGGAAGGAAATCCCGGAGGAGGAACTGAGGAATGCGGCCGCCCGTGCGCTCGGCGTGAATCCGAAGGCGGTGGGGGAGTGCCGGCTGGTGCGCCGCTCGATTGATGCGCGGGGAGACGTGATTTACCGCCTGCGCTACCAGGTGTGTACCGCTTCCGAAAAGCTTGAGTGCTACGGACTTCCGGAATATGCAGATGTGCACGGAGCGGAGCCGGTGATTGTGGCGGGAGCGGGCCCGGCGGGGATGTTTGCCGCCCTGCACCTGCTGATGCGCGGGCTGCGTCCCGTGATAATCGAGAGGGGAAAAGATGTTCACGCCCGCAAATTCGATGTCGCAAGGCTCTCTGACAAGGGGGTGATCGCCCCCGACTCCAACTACTGCTTCGGCGAAGGCGGCGCCGGCACATTCTCTGACGGAAAACTCTTCACCCGTTCTTCCAAACGCGGGGATATCCGTGAGGTTCTGCACCAGTTCGTGCGTTTCGGCGCCCCGGAATCCATACTCACCGACGCGCATCCGCACATAGGCAGCGACCGTCTTCCGGCCGTGGTGGAGAATATACGCAAATGTATCGTCGACCACGGCGGGGAATATCACTTCGATTCCAGAATCATAGACATATCCCCTTCTCCCGAAGGAGGTTACGCTGTCATTGCAAGGAACCCCGACGGATCTTCGACGGCATATTCCTCAAAGCATATAATCCTTGCCACAGGGCATTCGGCGAGGGATATCTACGAACTTTTCAATTCGAGGGGATGGGCGCTTGAGGCGAAGGGTTTCGCGCTCGGAGTCCGGGTGGAGCATCCTCAGTCGCTGATAAACAGAATTCAGTATCACGGTAAATATCAGCCTTTTATGCCGACTGCGGAATATTCCTACGTGACTCAGATTGAGAATCGGGGGGTGTTCTCGTTCTGTATGTGTCCGGGCGGCATTCTCGTTCCTTCTTCAACCGAGGAGGGGGAGACGGTTCTGAACGGGATGTCCAATTCGGCGAGGAACTCGAAATGGGCGAATTCCGGGGTTGTGGTGAGCGTGGAACCGGGGGACATTCCGGAATATCCGGCCTCCGACCCGCTGTCGCTGATGAAGTTCCAGAGGGATGTGGAGCGTTCCGTCTATGACTGGGTGCAGAAGGCGCAGCAGGGTGCTTTGCGGGACGGTCAGCGGGGCGGACAGCAGCGCGGCCCGGGTTCCGGTTGCAAGGCCGGTCAGACGGGGAATGACCGGGCATCAGGTCTGAACCCTTTCGCCGCCCCCGGGCAGAGAATGATGGACTTCTGCAGGGGCGTGATCTCGGATAGCCTGCCGGTGAGTTCCTACCATCCGGGCGTGATTTCCGCTCCGCTCCACGAACTGCTTCCAGAACACGTCCGTCTGCGTCTGAAATACGCCTTTCCGCAAATCGGGAACAGGATGCGCGGCTACTACACCAATGACGCGCTCCTTCTCGGAGTCGAGTCCCGCACCTCCAGCCCAGTCCGCATCCCGCGCGACCCTGAGACGCTCTGCCATCCGGATCTTCCGGGCCTCTACCCCTGCGGCGAGGGAGCGGGCTACTCCGGCGGCATAGTCTCCTCGGCCCTCGACGGAATCAACTGCGCGGAAAAGATTGCCGGAACCGACGGCTTGTAATTCAATCTCCTGCACATACGGTTTCCAAAAATTCGCTTTTCACGAAGTGATTTTGTAATTTTGCAGTTTCGATTATTTCGTAATCTTTGCTGACGAAAAATTTGACAGGGATGGGAACGGTTGTAGGCGTGTTCGATTCGGGAGTCGGCGGACTTTCGGTGCTTCGGGAGCTTGAAAGGGCTGTCCCGGAGGCGCGTTTCGTCTATTATGCCGACACTGCCCATTGTCCCTATGGAGAAAAGTCTGCGGAATATGTGCTCGGACGCTCGCGCGAGATCACGGAAATTCTTCTCGGAAAAGGTGCTGAGGTGATTGTGATTGCCTGCAACACAGCCACTTCGGCCGCCATATCCGCGTTGCGCCGGGAATATGGAACAGCCCCGTCACAGCGTGTCCTGGAGATTACCGGGGGCAGGATGGACCGTGTGGATTTCATCGGGATGGAACCTGCTCTGAAACCGGCGGTGCTTGCCACCGGAACCGGAGTTGTGGGCGTACTTGCCACTGCCGGGACGCTGCGCGGCGGAAAGTACATAGATATGAAAGAACGCTGGTCGGACGGCGTCAAAATTGTCGAGTCTGTCGGACGCGGATTCGTGGAACTCGTTGAGGGAAGCGGACTTGCTGACAGGTACAAAAAGGGTTGCCTGTTTTTGAGCAGCGCACGGGCGGACGGCGGGCCGGGAAATATCCCTGATGAAAAGTTTGCTGAGAGCACGGTCCGGGAGAGTCTTGCTCCGTTGGTTGAAGCCGGGGCCGACACGATAGTTCTGGGCTGCACGCACTACCCGTTCCTGCTTCCTGTTCTTGAGAAAGTCGCGGAGGAACTGCTTTCGAAGCATCCTCTGAAGAACCGTGACGGCAGCGCGGTGGAGCGTATCCGCTTCATTGACCCCGCTCCCGCCGTCGCCCACCGCCTGATCGACATACTTGGCGCAAGGAAGCCTGATTGATATGCTTGACACAGGGAATATGCAGGTGACCCCCGGTACCCGGAACTGATATAACCCCAACGCATCAGGGTACATGCGAAACTTAAATTAATTACAGATATGGATTTTAAATACGCACCGATGTTTCAGCTTGGTGAAGACAAGACTGAATACTACAAGATTCCGGGTTCGGAAAAACTGGTCTCCACGGCAGAGTTCGAGGGGAAAAAGATCCTCAAGGTGACTCCGGAGGCTCTTACGCTTATGACCAACGCGGCCTTCCGTGACGTCAGCTTCCTCCTCCGCCGCTCCCACAACGAGCAGGTGGCGAAGATTCTCTCGGATCCTGAGGCTTCCGAAAACGACAGATATGTGGCTCTGACCTTCCTGCGCAATGCAGAGGTGGCCGCCAAGGGCAAACTTCCCCTCTGCCAGGACACCGGAACAGCCATCGTTCACGGCGAAAAGGGACAGCAGGTCTGGACCGGGTTTGAGGATGAAGAGGCCATATCCCTCGGAGTTTACAAAACCTACACGCAGGAAAACCTGCGCTACTCCCAGAACGCGCCTCTGGATATGTACAACGAGGTGAACACGAAGTGCAACCTCCCGGCGCAGATTGACATAGAGGCCACCCGGGGCGACGAGTACCGCTTCCTTATGGTCACCAAGGGCGGCGGTTCAGCCAACAAGACCTATCTCTACCAGGAGACCAAGGCCCGCATCCAGAATCCGGGCACGCTCATTCCGTTCCTCGTTTCCAAGATGAGGAGTCTCGGAACGGCTGCCTGCCCTCCGTACCACATCGCGTTCGTAATCGGGGGCACCTCCGCCGAAAAGAACCTTCTTACTGTAAAGCTCGCATCAACCCACTACTACGACTCGCTCCCGACCACCGGTGACGAGACCGGCCGCGCTTTCCGCGATGTCGCGCTTGAGGGCCAGCTGCTCGAAGAGGCTCACAAAATCGGCCTCGGGGCACAGTTCGGCGGCAAATATATGGCGCACGATGTCCGCGTAATCCGCCTTCCCCGCCACGGGGCAAGCTGCCCTATCGGACTGGGAGTCAGCTGCTCCGCTGACCGCAACATCAAGGCGAAAATTAACGCTGACGGAATCTGGATTGAGAAGATGGATGACAAACCATACGAACTCATTCCTGAGGAACTCCGCAATGCAGGAGAAGGCGATGCTGTGAAGATTGACCTCGACAGGCCGATGAAGGAAGTGCTTGGCGAACTTACGAAATATCCGGTTTCAACCCGCCTGAGCCTTAACGGCACCATCATCGTCGCCCGTGACATCGCCCACGCCAAAATCAAGGCGCGCCTCGATGCCGGCGAACCGATGCCTCAGTATCTCAAGGAACATCCGGTCTATTATGCCGGCCCGGCCAAGACTCCGGAGGGTATGCCATGCGGCTCCCTCGGCCCGACGACTGCGGGGCGTATGGATCCGTATGTCGATGAATTCCAGGAAAACGGGGGATCTCTGATTATGCTGGCGAAAGGCAACAGAAGCCAGGCAGTGACCGATGCCTGCAAGAAGCACGGCGGATTCTACCTCGGCTCAATCGGAGGCCCGGCTGCAATTCTCGCGCAGAACAACATCAAGAGCATCGAATGCGTCGAGTTCCCTGAACTCGGAATGGAGGCCGTCTGGAAAATCCGCGTTGAGGACTTCCCGGCATTCATCCTCGTTGACGACAAAGGCAACAACTTCTTCAGCCCCTTCGGGCTGTAGGGGTTGTTGCCCTTCAGGTTATACTCTAGGTTATACTCCTGGTTATACTCTTGAATATCCTCTTGGAGTGCGATGTGGGTGACCCAAAAGATCCTCCTGTTTGTGCGGTTGGGAAGAGGTTGAATAAAAAGATGGGATACAAGGCTCTCGACGAAGCCAAATACCGCAGCAACCTTTCGGTTGTGAGGATTTTGGCGAGGAGAGGAACGCAGTAGACCGCTTTTTATTCAGCCTCAGCGCACGCGGAGGCGTTGGCCAATACGCAGCACCGAAGTAGACTTAATCCCATTGAGCCTGCAAATCGCGCCCACGGTCGTCCCGTTTTTCTGTGCAATCCGCCCGAGCGTATCCCCGGACTTCACGATGTGCCACCTCATTGCCTTGAGCGCGGCTTCTTCCGCCGCATCCTCCTCGGCGCTCTTGAGCTCATCGTCGAAGTTCTGCTCATAGTTGCTGAACTGGCTGAGATATTTCTTTTTCAGAACGAACATCCTGTGGCGCAACACTCCGGTCTCGAAGTCTATGAGCCACTGGGGGTCGAAGGCATAGCCCTCATAGCGGGTCTCGAAATGCAGATGAGGACCGGTCGAACGTCCGGTGTTCCCGCCGAGACCTATGACATCCCCGGCGTTCACCCAGTCCCCGACCTCAACGTTTCTCTTGGAAAGATGCCCGTAGAATGTCTCAAGGCCGTTTTCGTGCCGGATTACGACAATGTTGCCGTAGCCCCGCATCGTCGAGGAAACGCGGACCTTGCCGTTGAAGGCCGCATAAATCGGGGTGCCGGTGGTGAGCGGAAGGTCAATCCCCTGATGCCTGCGCCCGCGTCTCGGGCCGAACTTTCCGCGCGGGTTGACCTTTCCCTGATACGGACAGGCGTAGTTGCTCAGGCTGTCGACCAGCCAGATTGCGGAATAGGAGGGGAGAGTGTCCCACGAAACCTTGTATGGATCCACAGAGCGGCTGTCCCAATGCTCCGTGAAGATGCTGTTGTCCAGGGCGAAGTCCTCGGTCTTGATGTATTTCCAGGTCCCGTTTCCGTAGAGAACCACTTTCACGAACTCCGCCATGGTGTCGAGGGTGTCGACCGGATCCGACTCCGTGACGACCAGCGGTTTGACAACCTGGCGCGGACGTCTGGGAACAAGCTCGTTTTCAGTTGTCGGGAATCTGAAGTTCGGGTTGGCTGAAGGGATGTTCTCATCAACAACCCCGGCGGAATTCTTCGCCATCGTTTTGGCGGAACTCTGAACCGCCGCCTTATCGGAATTCTGCGCCGCCGCCATCACCGGCAGCAGCGCAGAAACCATCGTTGCAATACATTTCAGCGGCCTCATTGCTGTTCGCCTCCGAATTTGTTCACGAGTATGTCCTTTACCTGCGCGAGTTTGTCGGCGAGCAGAGCCTCCGAATCGGCCTCGCAGATGAACCGCAGGTACGGCTCCGTGTTGGACGGGCGCACATTGAACCACCAGCGCGGGAATTCGATCCTGTAGCCGTCGAAGTCCATAAAGGCGGTCGGTTTCTCCTGCGCAATAAAATGGTCGCGTACCGCGTCCATCGCCCCCTGCTTGTCCTCAATCTTGAAATTGACCTCTCCTGAACTTTTGTATTTCTCGATGCGTGCAATCAGACTGCTGAGCGAAACCCCGTTCCTCTTCATCTGAGCCACCACGTTGAGGATGAGCATAGCGGCGAGAAGTCCGCTGTCGGAGTAGAAGAAATCGCGGAAATAGTAGTGTCCGGCAAGCTCTCCGCCGTAGATTCCGTCGATTTCGCGCAGCTTGTTCGCGGCGAATGCGCGTCCCACCTTCCAGGTCGCCATCTCCGCCCCCATCGGCGCAAGATACTCTCCCACCGCCTTCGAACTGCGTATGTCCTGAAGGACTATGCCCTTCTGCCCCTTCTTTTCGAGGAAATAGTGCCCGAGCACCGCAATCATCAGGTCCGGAGATATGAACCTCGCGTTCTCGTCGACGAACATCACCCTGTCTGCGTCGCCGTCGAAGATGACTCCGATGTCGGCTCCGGTTTCGCGCACAAGATTCTGGAGCGCCACCACATTCTTGGCAACCAGAGGGTTGGGATCGTGGTTCGGGAATCGTCCGTCAATGGTGTCGAAAAGGTAGGAGGGCTGATCCCCGAAGATTTCCTTCGCGTAGAGATTCGCCATTCCGTTCGACAGGTCCATCGCAATCTTCAGGTTTGACCAGTCCTCCCTGTATTTGAGAAGAAAGTTCAGATAGTCCCGGTGGATGTCCTTTTCATAGACCTTCCCCTTCACCTGAGCCGGCGTGCAGGGTTTCCCCTCGTCGATCCACTGCTGTATGGTTCCCAGTCCCGCATCAAATCCGACTGCAGCCGCGTTGGTGGTGGAGACCTTCATTCCGTTGTACTCCGCAGGATTGTGCGAAGCCGTAATCTGAATCGAAGCTTTGAATCCGTAGTTCGCAGTTCCGAAATACACCATAGGAGTCGTGCTGAGCCCTATGTCATATACGTCCGCTCCCGCGTCAGTCACCCCGCGAATCACAGCGTCGCGGATTGTGTCCGAAGAAAGGCGGCAGTCCCGTCCGAGCAGAACCCTGTCGGTTCCGAGCAGCTCCGGCACGAAAAATCCCACCTTATATGCGACATCATCGTTCCAGGCTATGTTCCAGAGCCCCCTGATGTCGTATGCGTGAAATGCTCCCATCTCATTGAATTTTAATCTGTTACTTTGATCTGTACCTCGTCTGTACCTTGCGCGAGGCGATGTTCTGGAGTTTCCTCGAGATCATCTTTTTCCGAATCGGGGACAGCTCATCAACAAATAGCCTGCCGTCCAGATGAGCCAGCTCGTGCTGCACCATCCTGCATCCGAATTTGTCGAAAACTTCCACCTTTTTTTCGAAATTTTCGTCGTAGTACTCCACTTTTATCGACGAAGGTCTCACAACCTCTGCATATATTCCCGGAACGCTGAGACAACCCTCTGAATATGAGCACTTTTCCTGACTCTCTTCGAGAACTTTCGGATTTATCATCGTCCGTCTGAAATTCTTGAGATAGGGATATGTGTCCGTGAGTTCCGTTCCGTCGACTATGAGAACCCGCAGCGGAACGCCGACCTGGGGGGCGGCGAGTCCGCATCCGTCCGCAATTTTCAGCGTTTCCTTCATATCCTCCACGAGTTTGACCAGCTCTTCCCTTTTCGTCAGATCCGCCTCGTCATCAACCCGGCGAAGCACTTCCTGCCCATACAGATATAT
>CAVEHG010000068.1:0-7636 GCA_963615405.1 bacterium
CCGTCAGGATCTCTCTATGCTCGTGAAGGGTCTTTCTGCAGAGGTTCGCGCGGCCTACGACAACTCCTCCGACGTGAACGACGACCGCAGTTTCGGAAGCGTTTACTACAACTTCAGTCCTCTTTACGACGCCGGCGGAAACCTCTACGACTACGAAGTCTCCCAGTACGGAAACAACACCGAGATGGCTTTCAGCACCTATCTGAGTTCTCAGTATATGAGAATGGCAATCTGGGCGAAACTCGGCTGGAACCGCAGTTTCGGGGATCATCACTTCGACGCGGCCTTCCTTTTCAATCGCGACAAGAAGTCTCTCACCGGTGCGAACAACAGTTTCTCCCACCACGACTACATCCTCACCGCATCCTACAACTACGCCGACCGCTATCTCGCCACCCTAACCGCCACAGCGTCCGGCAGCAGCCTTATGCCTTCGGGCGACAAATTCCGCTTCTATCCTGCGGCATCCCTGGGCTGGGTAATCTCGAACGAGGAGTTCCTCAAGGATTCGCAAACAGTCAACTTCCTTAAACTCAGGGGTTCTTACGGTCTCGTGGGGATGGATTCGTTCCTTTCCTACGATATGGACATCCAGTTCAACGGAACTGGCAAAAGCTATATATTCGTACCGCCTACGGTGACAGGCGGAGCCGCCGAAGGTTCGCTCCCTTCCACAGGAGTGCAGCCTGAACTTGACTCCAAGGCGAATATCGGCCTTGATTTCACTCTCTTCGGAGGCCTTTCCGGCGAAATCGACGCCTTCTACAACCGCCGTCAGTATATACGCACAAAGGCGACAGGCACTGTTTCGGAGGTCATCGGCATAGGCGCAAGCGACACTTTCAACGGACGGACGACAAATTACGGAGTAGAGTCCGCGCTCGCCTGGCGGCAGACGGTGGGGGACGTTTCCTACTGGTTCAGGGGCACGGTTTCATTCGCACGCAACCGCATAGACCGTATAGACGAAACATATCAGCCGTACGCATATCTCTACGAACAGGGGGGACAGATCGGCAGGTTCTATGGACTCGTCGCCGACGGATTCTATCAGAAGGAAGATTTCGATTCCGCAGGGAATCTCTATCCGGACCTTCCGGAGAACACTTTCGCGAGCGTGCAGCCGGGTGACGTGATGTACAAGGATCTCAACGGCGACGGTAAAATCGACAACTACGACCGCTGCTACCAGCTTTCGGCCGAGCTTCCGGAGGTTTACTACGGATTCGGATTCGGTCTTGAGTGGAAGGGACTCGGGTTCAGCGCGACTTTCCAGGGTGTGGGCAACTCGACCGTAGAGACCGCGCTCTCAAGCATCTACCAGCCGCTCTACGCCGGCGACAAGAACATCTCCCGCCACTACCTCCAGAGCTACTGGAGCGAAAACAACACGAAGGGAGTGCGCTATCCGCGTCTGACCTCTCTCGACAACAGGAACAACTACCTCGCGAGCAGCCTCTGGACGGAGAACGGCGCATTCCTCAAGCTCCGTGAACTGGAAGTCTATTACGACCTCCCGCAGAACGCGCTCCGAAAGATGAAAATGACCGGAATGAGGGTTTATCTTCGCGGAAACAACCTCTTCAGCGTTGACCATATCCCCATCCTCGACCCTGAAGCGATAAATTTCAACTACCCGACGGCAAGGACAGTTTCCCTCGGTCTCAGGGTTAATTTCTAATGGAGGAGGAAATGAATATGAAAACAAGAATATCAGGAATCACCGTTCTTTTCGCCTCTCTTCTGGGCGTGCTCTGCTCCTGCTCCGACCTTGAGCTTGGGGAAAGCCAGTACCATACGAAAAAATACCAGTTCAGCGACTTCGACAAGGTCAAGGAGGTGATGACCAATGTCTATGGCTACCTCGAAAGTGATTTCTACTCTTTCCGCGAGTGCGCCACTGACGATGCGGTCTATGCCAACAGCCCTGACACGCTGAGCAAATACTACGACGGCAGCTGGTCGGCGAACAATGTCGTGGACGACAGATGGGCGCACTATTACGGGGGCATCCGCGCAGCCAACTACCTTCTGGAGAACTGCCCGGACGACTTCGAGATCGCGAAATGGAACGAGCAGTACAAAGACTACCTCCAGGAGCTCCAGAACTATCCGTGGGAAGCCCGCGCCCTCCGCGCCTATTTTCATTTTGAACTGCTGAAGCGCTATCAGAACATAATCATCGCGGACCGCACCTACACAACCTCAGAGGTGAACGGGCTCAGCCCGGCGACTTGCGAGGAAAGCATCCAGTGGATTGCCTCTGAACTTGCGGAGTGCGAAAAAAAACTTCCGGAGACCTATTCCGGGACATATTCTTCCGAAATCGGGCGCGTCACCAAGGGCTTCGCACAGGCGGCCCGCATACGCGTCCTGCTATACGCCGCCAGTCCTCTGTACAGCCCGTCCGCTTCGGCGCAGAAATACGCAAAGGCCGCTGCCGCAGCGAAGGAGCTTATCGACGACTGCACAGCGTCGCTCCGCTATTCGCTTATGAGCCAGAAATATAACACCGAAAGCAAGGATCTGGTTTTCGGAGTCCGCGAGAGCACTTCATCCACTTACGAATCGAACAACTTCCCGGTGGGCTATGAAGGCGGAAACTCCGGTACCTGCCCGACTCTGAACCTTGTGGAGTGCTTCGAGAGCGGAGACCCGCGCCTTGCCGATGCGGTTCTTTGCAACGGCGACACTTTCAAGGGCGAGACCGTCGAGTCCTTCTACGGGGGCAAGAACGGGGCACCGAAAGACAATGCGTCCCCGACATCTTTTTATCTGAAGAAATACATCCAGGACGCCACAAGTTTCGTCACCGGAAACAACATTTCCTATCAGCACATCTACCCTCTCTTCCGCTATGCCGAGGTTTATCTCAACTACGCCGAAGCTCTCTTCGAGGCGACGAAAACCCCGGATTTCACCGGGAGTCTCGAGGGTGTGAACTACACTCTTTCCCCGCGTGCGGCTCTGAATACCCTCCGTGCGGTCTATTCCCTTCCGGAGATCCCTTCCGGGCTTTCCGAGACCGATTTCAGGACGCGCCTCCGCAACGAGCGCAGGGTGGAACTCTGCTTCGAGGGACACCGCTACTGGGACATCCGCAGGTGGAAAATCGGCGATGTGACAAAGACCGTCGAGGGCCTGGACATTGTCCGTTCGGGCGACGAGTCGTTCACTTCAACCAGGAAGACCGTCGCTTCGCGCCACTGGAACGACAAGATGTACTGGTATCCGATTCCGGAGACGGAAATGCGTAAGAATCACAACCTTGTCCAGAACGCCGGCTGGTAGTGGAGAAAAAAAAGATGAGATATCGTTTTCATATTGTTTTGGCGGCCTTCCTTCTGATGGTTTCCTGCGGAAAGAAGGAGGTGGAGTACAGCTACATCGTGCCCGCGCCGCTTTCCGCCCATTATTACGAAGGCGTCTGTTCCCGTGGGGATGTCCCTGCGGACGGGAGCGCGGCGGGCGTTGAGGTTTCAGTCAAGCCTTCCCTTGAGAAGAGGCTCGGCACGGAAGGCTACCGTCTTGAGGTTACGGAAAAGGCGGTGAAGGCAGAGGCGGCTGATTCTGCGGGCATATTTTACGCTATGCAGACTCTGCGCCAGCTCCGCACCCCCGACGGAATCCGCTGCGCCAGCATTGAGGACCGTCCGCGCTTTGCCTACAGGGGGATTCATCTTGATGTTTCAAGGCATTTTTCAGATGTTTCCGAGATCAAGAAAATCCTCCGGGAGATGGCTCTTTACAAGTTCAACAATTTCCACTGGCATCTTACCGACGGAGGAGGCTGGAGAGTGCAGATTGACGCATATCCTCTTCTCACCGAAATCGGGGCGTGGAGAGTGGAGAAGGACTGGGACAAGTGGAACGCCATGCCCGAGAGCCGTTTCTGCACGGCTGACACCCCGGGGGCCTACGGCGGATTCTACACCAAGGCTGACATCCGCGAGGTTGTGCGCTATGCCGATTCCCTTCACATAAACATAATCCCGGAATTCGATATGCCGGCGCACTCTGAAGCTGTTTTCGCAGTCTATCCAAATCTCAACTGCACGGGGACGCGCTACGGCAACGGAGAATTCTGCCCGGCCAACGAAGAATATTACAAGTTCGCAGAGACCGTCCTTTCCGAACTTCTGGAACTTTTCCCGTCAAAGGTTATCCACATCGGAGGTGACGAGGCCCGAAAGAAGGCCTGGAGGACCTGTCCGAAGTGCCGTGCGCTGATGGAAAGGGAAGGAATGACCTCTCTGGACGACCTTCAGTGCCACGCGATTTCGCGCCTGCAGAAATTCTTGTCAGACCACGGACGCACAATGGCCGGCTGGGACGAAATCCTTAAGAATCAGGATCTTGAGAAGGATACATATGTCTATTCCTACCGCGGTCAGAAGGGCGGAATCGAGGCTGCGAACCGTGGACTCAACGCCGTGATGACACCGGGAGAAGTGCTCTACTTCGACTGGTATCAGGCCGTTCCGAAATACGAGAAAAAGGCTATGTACGGCTACAGCCCGCTCCGCAAGATGTACTCTTTCATTCCGCAGCCGGTCAGCGAAGAGGAGGCTGTTTACAACGAGTCCATCATAAAGGGTTGTCCGCGCGACGTTGACACGATAGGGTTCATCCTTCCGGAGAACAGGGACAATGTAATCGGAGTCCAGGGGAGTACCTGGAGGGAATATATCCCTGATGACGAACACCTGGAGTATATGATGTTCCCGCGTCTTCTCGCCGTCTCCGAGCAGGCCTGGTCCGACCCGTCAGTGAAAGATTGGAACGACTTTAAGCACAGGGTTAACGCCCAGCTGCCGGGTCTTCGGGAAAGGGGAATACGCCCGTTCGACCTTCACGACGAGCCTGAGATTGTTTCACGCCCTTGCGAAAACGGATTAAGTGCAGTATCTTTGGACTGCGAGAACACTTCCGCCGAGGTTCGCTACACCCTTGACGGCACCGCTCCCACAGTTTCCTCCGTCCTCTACACTGGGCCGTTTACCGTTGAGGGACAGGCAGTTGTGACTGCAGTGGGCTTTGAGCGGGGCGAAAAAGTGACCTACACCCACAGTGCGGAGATTGTTCCCGGAGTTGAACTGAGGAACTGGTATCCATACACCGACGTGGAGTGACACAGGGTCAATGAAAAGGATCTGCTGCATAATATTCTCTTTTATCCTCGGAACCCTGTGGGCTTCGGGGAATTCTTTTGACAGCAACCTCCGTTTCCGTCCTCTTTACGACGAAAACATCACCCTCAGCGATGTCTCCACCCTCTATCAGGACTCCAAAGGATACATATGGATTGTCTCCTACAGTTCACTTGTCCGTTATGACGGCTACCGGATGAAGGCCTATCCGCTCGACCACAAGGACGGCAACGCTGACGGCTACCTCAGAAAGATAATCGAAGAAAAGTCCGGGACTATGATTCTCGGCACCGAGAGGGGACTTATGAGGCTCGACCCTCTTACCGGTGACGTCACCGGAATTGACGATTCGCTCACCGGTCACATCAATGTTGCCGATATGGAGCGGGATTCGCTCGGCAGAGTCTGGATAGGGTGCGACAAGGGCGTGTATCTTAAGGACGCGGACTCCGAAACGTTCACCAGGATGGATTTCCGTACGGGAGAGGGCGGAAAATATGTCACCGATGTCATAGACCTTCTCATCGACCGCCATGGTTTTCTTTGGATAACCACTTGGTCTTCAGGACTTTTTCGCTACGATATGAATTCCGGAAGACTTTATTCCTACTCCGGTGGCGACCTTGCCGGCGCATACGTCCTCGCATCGGATCCGGAGGATAATCTGTGGATCGGAACCTGGGGACGGGGGCTTCTCCGCACCCGTATTTCCCGGGAATACACTCCAGAACTTGAATACAGGCGCTACCGGCACAATTCCGCACGCTCCGGATCACTTCTTGACGACGTGATCTATTCCCTTTGCCTTGACCCTTCCGGGAACCTCTGGGTCGGCAGCAGGAGCGGTCTGAGCATTCTTCCGCATTCCGGTTCCCTCAAGGGAGGAAACGTCCCTGCAGAGGCTTCGAATGGCAATGGGGGGGGGTACGGTAAAGACCTTCTCCAGAACTGGCAGGACAGTTTCCTGAATTTCCAGCCCGGGGTTTCAGCCGGCAGCCTTCCCTTCAACGAGGTGAACTGTGTTCTCCGTACGGGGGACAACAGTATGTGGGTGTCGATGTTCGGCGGAGTGGTCTGCAAGGCGGTGGACATCTCGTCCGACAATGACGACAACTCCCTGCTGGACCTTTCTGCGATAAGAAGCCGCTACAGCACGAGTTCTGTGCGAAGTATGCTCCGTGAGGATTCTCGGACGCTATGGATGGGCATTTCGGGGCACGGGATGGTGCGGTTCAACCCTCAGGACGGCAGTTTCCGCAACTATCGGGATATCCGCGGGTTCGAGGGGCTCCAGTACACCAACAATTTTGATGCGATGCTTCCTCTCCGAGGCGGCGAGGAAATCGCCTTCGGAAGTTACGACAGGGGGCTCTGGCTCTACAGCCCGTCCACGGGGGACACCCGCGTGGTGAGTTCGACCACCTGCCCTGAAATGGGCAACGACTGCATCACGGCTCTTGCCGAGGACGGGGACGGCAATGTCTGGATAGGAACCCGGGAGGGAGTGTACAGGATGGGGAAAGACGGAAAGGTGCAGTCTCCGGGTAAGCTCGTGGGCGGGCTCCCTGCCCTGGAGAGGAAAATTTCCGCCCTGTCCGCAAGCCAGTCCGGGGAGGAAATATGGGTTGCAACGGCATACGACGGGCTTCTCCGCTGCACTGCCGGGGGAAGCGTGACTCTCTTTCCTTCTTCACTTTGCGGAGGGACCGGCAGCTTCAACAGCATTCTCTCCGACTCGCGGGGCAGGGTCTGGGCCGGCTCGACCTGGAACGGACTCTACCGTCTCAGCGATGACGGGAATTCATTCGTAAAGGAAGAAACTTTTGTGATCCTTGACGGTCAGGGTATTACCAACATTGCCGAGGATCCGCACGGACGCATCTGGGTCACAACCGGCAGCGCGCTTCTCTCCTTTGTCTGCGATGAGGAGGGACGATTTTCATCCATCTCCTACAGAAGCATATCTCCGGACGGAAGCATAGACTTTTTCAATCACAATTCTTCCCTCTATGTGCCGGAACGCGACTGTATGGCATTCGGAACTTTCCGTGGGATACGCTATTTCAGCTGCGCCCCTTCCCCCGGCGACGAGATTCCTGGCCCGTCTCTCGAGATTACGGGGATCAGCGCCGACGGACGGAACATTGCCCTTTCAGATGAAGTGGTTCCAGGCCGCGGAGTTTCGGAGATAGAAATATCCTTCTCGCTTTTTGACTATGTCAATCCTTCCGGTGACATCTACCGCTACAGGATGTATCCGCTTGGCGAAGAAAATTCCGGCGAATGGAGAATCGTGAACGGAGGAGGCAGCAAGGCTGTTTTCAAGGGGCTCAAGCCCGGACGGTACAGGTTCGAGGTGTACGGAACCCGAAGCGGCGAAGCTTTCGAGGGCGGCAGCCGCAGCATTCTTGTGCGTATTCCCGGCAACCCGTGGCTCTCGTGGTGGGCGTTTCTCATCTATGCGGCGCTTCTCTGTGCAGGACTTG
>CAVEHG010000069.1:0-7611 GCA_963615405.1 bacterium
GAGGCCGTTCACGGTGCCGTCAGCGCCGGCGCTCCTAAGGTCTTCCTGAAGTACTTCTACGTCAACACCGCCACCGGTGAGAAATCGGGAGATATGTACGCCTCCGCAAAGCTCGGTGAGTAGCCGCTCCCCTATCGGATTTACCCCAGCCGGCAGCCAGTTGCAGACTGGGGTATTTTAAATGATTTTTTAACTGCAGGTGCCTGTGTGGTACTTGCCAAAACAGAAAACAAGAATGAGAAAAGTATTCCTGGCGCTATGCGCATCCGCAGTCCTGCTCGCGAGCAGCTGCACTGAGACTTATTCGGCTCAGCCGGAATTCGAGGCTCCGGCGATAAACACGACTATGGTCAGCGACTCCGCCGCTGTCCACGAAGCCGTCATCCCGACCAATCCGCAGACTCAGACCTATGTCCAGCAGTACAACTACCAGTCTGTCTCCCCGGCTCACCAGACCAAGCAGAAGCCGCAGACTTTCGGAGACATTGTCCTTGATGTACTACAGGTTTGTTTCACCACCTTCGGGATGATCTTCGTAATCTTCCTGTTCTACGCAGGAACGATTGTGGTGTTCAACAAATTCTTCGAGATAATCTACGGGAAATGACATTCAGGACCTCATTGCCGCCGTTTGAAATAGCGGCGGCATCAGAGGTTCAATCCGCATCGCAGAAGTCTCGGAAAATATCTCCAAAAAATTCTGCGGAAGATGTGGAAATGTATCGAAAAATAGCTAAATTTGAATGTTGAAACTCACGACTGAGATAGTTAGTTTCCAACGGATTACATTCAATGCCAATTAGGTTTCCGTACCCCATTTGTACCGGCAATAGCCTAATTAAATGATTAGCAATAAGTTCTATTTATTGCATCGGAAAATGATGGGGGCGAAAGAAGCCGCAGCATAGGGGCAATAATCGGGATAATATATTGAGTTTCAGAGCCGAGGGTGTGGATAACTTTTCGGCTTGTTTCTTTGTTTTTCGGGATATTTCGGGTACTTTTGAACCACATTTGAACCACGGTGGTTCAAGTGGCCGGAATGTACCGCCATATTGGACGAGTTTACATAGATTTACGTAGATTTACACAAAATGGCAACATCAGTGGCTTTTAGTGCCGTGCGGAGGTCTCTGAAAGTGCGTTCCGGAGGGATTGGAAATTTTGCGTGGCTTTTGACGGGTTTTTATGGGGACTTTGGGGACTGCGGTCTGCCGATGCTGCGGGAGGGTCTTTGAACGGAAGTTCGGAAGGCAGGTGTTCTGCTGCGAAAGGTGCCGGAGGGAGAAGATGAACGAGAAGCGGCGGACTGTGCGCAGACTTGCCGGGGAAGCCGCCGTGGAGGAAAGGATTGTGGCGGATTCGGGAGCGGAGCGCGGAGCCCGATATGTCTCCATCACGGATGCGGCGCTTATGCTGGAGGTGAGCCGTCCGACGATTTACAGAAGGATAGCCGCCGGGGAACTGCAGCCGATAAGGGTTTCGAGCAGAACGGTGAGGCTCTCCGTGGCGGAACTGATTGCGGACAGCGGAATGGAAGCCGTAACGAATACCGGGGATTTCTTTGTCCCAATCAAGCTTGACGAGGCTCTGGAGCATTACGGAGTGTCGCGGAGCAAGTTCTTCGCGGCGGTGAGGAAAGCCGGAATACGGCCACGGCGCATCAAGGGCGTGGATTTCTTCCCGAAGCCGGATCTGGACAGCCTCTTCCCCGCCCCGGCGAAATACAATCGGGGCGATTGGTATTCGGTGGAGGAACTTGTGGAGAAGACAGGAATGAGCGCAAAGCATATCCGCGATTTCACTAGAAAAAAGTCCATCGGAAAGATGAATGTCGGGCGGCAGATTCTGATAAACCGGAAAGAGTGGGATTTGGAGAGGTTCTCCAAGGGGCAGCTGGACGAGGAGTTCCTCACTGTGGACCAGGCCAAAAAGCTCTACCGCATCGGCCAGGGACGTTTCTATGAGACGGTGAATGCGGCGGGGATTCAGCGGCACAGGGACGGGGTGAGCGTATATTTCAGAAAGACTGATTTGGACAGGCTCTTCAATCGCACCGGCCCGGATGTGCCGGACTATGTCACAAGGGATTATATCTGCGCCAAGGATGCGCTGAAGGCCTACCACGTGGGGCGGAGGCGTTTCAGCGAGGAGACTGCCGGATTCGGAGTCAGGAAGATGAAGCTCAAGGGCTTTATGTGGTACAGCAGGGAGGATTTGGACAGGATTTTCGGGAAGGGGAAGAAGTGAAAGGACGACACCGGAAACAGGTCCATAAATTCTTAAAACATTGAAAGATATGGCTACAAAAGTAACACTGAGACAAAGAGAGCTGAAGAGCGGGAAAATCACACTCTACCTGGACTATTATCCACCCGTGCGGGATCCCCGCACCCGCGAATATGTGCGCCACGACTATCTTGGAATCTATCTCGCCAAGAATCCGCGCGAGGGCTATGAGAAACGCGCCAACAAGGAAAAATTGATGCAGGCGGAGGCCATCCGCGCCGAGCGGGAGGTCTCGCTTATGAGGGGGCAATACGGTTTTCTCGACAAGAATGTGCGCAAGATGGATTTTCTGGAATATTTCCGCAACCTGCTTCCTGACCGTGACCAGAAATGGATGAGGGTGTATGACCACTTCGTCCTCTACTGCAAGGGTCACTGCCGGATGGGTGAAGTGACCGTGCAGTTCTGCGACGGATTCAGGAAGTATCTGATGGAGGCGAAGCAGCTTCGCAACGGGGACAAGGCACTCACGCGCAACTCCGCCGCAGGGTACTGGAGCACATTCAGAGCACTTCTGAAAATCGCCTATCGGGACAAGTATCTCACGGACAACCTCAACGATGACCTCGAAAGAATAGAGACCATCGAGAACAGACGGGAATACCTGACATTCGACGAGCTTAAGGCTCTTGCAGCCACGCCCTGCGGCGAACCTGTACTCAAGGCGGCATCCCTGTTCAGCTGTCTTACGGGACTGCGAATCAGCGATATTCTTGAGTTGAGGTGGGATAATATTCAGAAATCCCCCGACGGAGGATGGTGCATACGGTTCCGCTCCGAGAAGACCGATGCGGAAAGCACGCTCCCGATTAGTGGCGAGGCTCATCTGCTTTGCGGCGAGCCGGGAGAGGGACTCGTGTTCAAGGGTCTGACCCGTCAGATGACGCAGCACAAGCTTCAAACCTGGCTGAAGTCGGCTGGAATCGACGGGAAGAGAATCACATTCCACTGTTTCCGGCACACTTTCGCCACTTTGCAGGTGGCATCGGGAACGGACATCTACACCGTCCAGCATATGCTGAGCCACGCAAATGTCTCCACCACACAGATTTATGCCGACATCGTGGACTCCAGCAAGCGGAAGGCTGCGGAGAGGTTGAGGCTTGACGGGACGAACAAGGAGTAAGTTATGCTGATTCATAGAGCTTTACGGGCTCTGGCATCTGCAAGGCAGGTGTCGGAGATGAGGTTGCGCATAGCCACTCTTGAGAATGAGAACGCCAGGCTCAGGGCCGGACAGGACGGGGAGCGGTTCCTGAAGATATCCGACATTATGGGCGAAATCAACAATTATCAGACTTCCGTCCAGATACAGATGTTCAATCTGCTACGCACGCTCGTGGCACGCCAGGACAACAACTGGATTGAGAAGATAAGGGCCGCCGAGGAGAGGACTACTATTGCGGCAGTTTCCGTCTGCGAGAGTTCGGGCAAGAAATACCTGTGCCTGGGTGTGGCGACGGACCTTCTGCTCATTTTACTGAAAAAGGCCAACATCGCCGGTTATGCCGACAACACGAAGATGGCTGCATTGATTTCCCTGGTAACAAACTATTCCAAAGTCAAGATACGCCAGAGGCTTTCTGACAACTCTCCCCTGTCGAAAAGACATCAGGCGGAGATTGACAAAGTTAACCTCACTCTGGAGAGTCTCGGGATAGAAGACAGACTAAGCGCCGGCATCCGGTAATCTGTAACCGGTTACAAGACCGGTTCAAGTTCCGCTTTGTGCCACCTTTGTGCCGTCAGAATGCGGAGACGGAGAATATGCTGCAAGCCGTCTGCGTTCTGAACCCCGCAGGGACCGATATGCAGCGAGGTTATTCCGTGCGGGGATTATGAATTATGACGGACATTACTTTCGAGACACTGCCGAGCGCGGTGTCAATTCTTCTGGAGAAGGTTGAGAAAATCGAGAACAGCCTTGCCGGGATGAACTGTCACCCGGACGAGCCTGACAGATGGATGAACATCGATGAGCTCAGGGACTACCATCCGGACAGGCCGGCGAAGAAGACTGTCTATGACTGGGTCACTCTCCGCAGAATCCCCTATCACAAGGACGGGAAACGGCTCCGCTTCCTGAAATCGGAGATTGACAGCTGGCTTATGGGGGCATATCACAAGACCGGAGAGGAACTCTATGAGGAGAGCGTCCGCTTCGTCAATTCCAAAAGGGAGGGGCGAAGATGACAGCGAATATGGAAGACAGTCCGGTGGAAAGAATCAGAAGCGAGGTGGAGGCGAAGGTCGGAAGCCGTGATTTCGGTATGCTGACACTCCGCTCTGCCAACAGGACTTTGCAGGAGGCCGCATTGCGACCCGACCCAGTGAATCTGTATCACGAGCTGTGGTACGAGGGAGAGGTCTGCTGCCTGTTCGCCGATTCCAATCTGGGCAAAAGCATATACGCCGTGCAGATGGCGGATGACATCGCGCAGACCCAGAATGTGCTGTATGTGGACTGCGAACTCTCTGACAAGCAGTTCCAGTTGCGCTACACCGACCCGAGCAACGGAAAACTCTACCAGTTCCCGGAAGCTCTCACCCGCGCCGAAATCAATCCGGAGAAGATGAATCTGAAGAATTTCGAGGAGGAAATCATCCGGAACATCGAGGAGGCCGCGCTTTCCACGGGTTCAAAGGTCATAATCATCGACAACCTCACCTATCTCTGCAACAATTCCGAGAAGGGCGATGTGGCCGGGCTGTTTATGATCAGTCTGATGAACCTGAAGAAGAAGTACGGCTGGAGCCTGCTGATAATAGCGCACACTCCGAAGCGGAGTCTGACAAGTCCGATAACCCAGAACGACCTTGCCGGCAGCAAGAAGCTCTACAATTTCTTCGACTCCGTGTTCGCAATCGGAAAGTCCGCACGAGACGAGAGTCTGAGATATGTCAAGCAGGTCAAGGTCAGGGCCGGGGCTTACAGGTACGACGGCGACAATGTCATCCTCTATGAGATTGTCCACGACAGGGAGAACGTGCGCTTCGAGTTCAAGGGTTTCGCCAACGAGAAGGAGCATCTGAAAGAATCTGACGACAAGGAGAAGAACACGCTGATGGAGAATGTGATGGCGCTTGTCGATAAGGGCAAGTCCTACCGGGACATCGCCCAGACTTTGGGGATAAGCAAGAGCCTTGTCGGCAATCTGGTGAAGAAATCGTCGGTGTCCATATCGTCCACGGTGTCCAGTCCCGTGGACGGAATGGACAGTGTGGACAACGGAAATGGGGAGGTGAAGGATGAGACGCTGTTTTAGTTTGGAGAAGTATGCCGGGATAAGAAGTCGGCATACCTGCCCTTCCTGCGGAGGCAAGAGGTGTTTCACACTGTATGTGGATGAGGCCGGAGAGCCGCTTGCGGAAAATGTGGGCAGATGCGACCACGAAAGCGGATGCGGGTATCACTACACTCCGAAGGAATATTTCCGTGACCATCCGGGGGCGGACGGAAAGGATTGGCGCGAAACTGAACCGGAATGGCTAAAGAAGGCGCTGGAAAGACGGAAGCGGGAGGAGCAGAAGGCACTCTGCCTTATCCCAGCGGAGGTGGTCGGGCGGTCTGTGCGTCCGGAAATCCCCAGCTCATTCACGACATTCCTGTTTCATCTGTTTGATGATGTGACGGTGGTCAAGTAGGTGACGGAATACCGTTTAGGCGTAACCAAAGCCGGAGATGTCATATTCTTTCAGATTGACACTGACGGGAGATGCCGGACAGGCAAGATTATGAAATACGCCCCCGAGACAGGACACCGTGTCAAGGATGAACAGACCAAAGGACGCATCAACTGGGCGCATTCGCTTATGAAGCGTTCGGGAGCGTTGCCGGAGGACTGGCAGCTGACGCAGTGCCTGTTCGGGGAGCATCTGCTGAAGGAGCACCCGGACAAGCCTGTCGCTCTCGTGGAATCGGAAAAGACAGCCGTAATCTGCGCCGCGATGATGCCGGAATACATCTGGCTCGCAACAGGCGGCAAGAGTCAGTTCAATGAACGGCTGAATGTCCTGCAAGGCAGGGATATCGTGGCTTTTCCGGACGTGGACGGATTCGAGACCTGGACGGAGAAGGCCGCCCTGCTTCCCCACCTCGGCATCAAGGTCAGCAGCCTTCTTCAGAAGAACGCCACCGAGGAGGAACGGAAGCAGCATATCGACATCGCCGACTGGCTCGTGAAATGGAAGCTGGAGCCGAGGCCGGATGCGACCGCGACCCTCAACCGCACGTTCCGGAAGGTCGCCAAGTATTTCAGCCCGGAGTACCACTCCGAAATCCTCGCCTTGATTGAAGATTTCGAGCTGGAGGCGTGGTTTTAATGGTTGACTGTTGAGATTTTTGTTGTAAATTTGCACGCAGGTAGTGCCCGTATAGACTTTGTCGCTATACCATGCACTTAAAAATGTGCTAAGTCGGGTCTCATTCTTTGTCGGATGAGACCCGCTTTCGTTTATAAAGAGATCCAGACGAGTTTGACGAAAAAAAGAGTTGAGGATTTTATCCGCAACCCTTTTTCAACCGGGGACACCCCAGTCCAGTAGATAGACGCGCCAACGGACGCAAATATACGCTTTTTAACCGAATTGCCCGTGCACTTTCATCAGTTTTAGAATAGATGATGTGACGATTATTGAACACGATAGCACTCCTGCCCACATCAAGGCCTTCTGCCACCAGTGAAGGATGTTGACTTCCTTTTCGACGACTGTTTCTATGGTCTGAACTTTCTGCTCTTCTTTGTACCGGTCTTTGTAGGTGAGGTAGATTCCCATCGAGTCCACGACTGCCTTTGATGTGAGGCGGTTGTCTTTGAGTGAAAGTGTCTGTTGGACTCTGGCGGATTGCCGTAGCGTCTGGATTTCCTCAAGTCTCGCACGGCCTGTGGAGTCGCATTTTATCAGAGCCTCGACTATGGATGAGTCTGGCTGGACTTGGATGACGGTGTCCAGGACGGTTTCAGTAACTGAGACGATGTGTTCGGTGTTCTCCGTTTTGTGCGGATAGAGTTTCGGGCAGCAGGAAGCTGCCGCCAATGCTGTCAGAAATATGATTTCGTATTTCATTGTGCTGATGTTTAATTGTTTGTAACCCCTAACGATGACCTGCCTTTATTCTTTATGGCCGCTTGATCTGTTCCCTCAGCTGACGCACTTCTTCCTGCAACAGGGCGTTCTCTGAACAGAGCCTGTCCACCGAAGCCTTGAGTTCCTCGTTCTCCTTGCGGACAGCGACTATCTCGGCGTTTACCGCCGTGATGTCGGCAAGGAGCCTGCGGTTCTCGGAGGAGAGCAGGTCGATGGATGCCTGAAGGTCTTTGA
>CAVEHG010000070.1:0-7605 GCA_963615405.1 bacterium
CTCCAGTACACTCCCTCTTCCAAAAGGCATCTATCCTCAAAAATCCTGCACAAATCTCTACCAATTTATTTTTGAATGCTTACTAAAATAGGGGACGGATTGCTGCGTTGTGCTCCTTGGTGAAATCCTCACAACCGAAAGGTTGCTCCGGTTTCCCCTGTGTCGCGAGCCTTGCACTCCATCCCCTATTTTAATTCAGGCGGATATGTATAACAGATTGTTTGGACGGATTGCTGCGTTGTGCTTATGAAACTGATTTCTTGGAATGTCAATGGGTTGAGGGCGGTGTGCGGAAAAGGGTTCGCGGACCTGTTCCTCGGCTTTGACGCCGATGTGGTCTGCCTTCAGGAAACCAAACTGCAGGCGGGTCAGATTGATCTCGAATTCCCCGGCTACAGGAGTTTCTGGAACTATGCAGACAAAAAAGGCTACTCCGGAGTCGCCGTTTACACGAAAGTTGACCCCGTTTCAATTCGCTACGGCATCGGAGCCGATGTCCACGACCACGAAGGCAGGGTCATAACCCTCGAATTCCCTGAGTTTTACCTCGTCTGCTGCTACACCCCGAATTCCCAGAACCCCGACACTCCGGGCGAGCTCCCGAAAAGACTCGACTACCGTATGGAGTGGGAGGATGCCTTCCGTGAATATGTCACGGCGCTCCACAATGGCGGTTTCAATAGCCTGGGCTCCAAGGGGCTTCCTGAAGCGGGGCTCTTCGACGAACCTTCTTCAGGCGAGAATTCAGGAGGGACCAAGCCCGTTGTAATCTGCGGCGACCTCAATGTCGCCCACAGGGAAATAGACCTTAAAAACCCAAAGACCAACACGAAGTCCGCAGGATTCACTCCGCAGGAGCGGGCGAAGATGACTCAGCTGCTTGACGGCGGCTTCATCGACACCTTCCGCCATTTCCACCCCGACGAGCAGGACTCCTATTCCTGGTGGTCCTACCGGATGAACGCCCGCGCCAAGAATGTCGGCTGGCGTATCGACTACTTCCTTGCCTCCGAAGACCTCGCTCCAAGGCTCCGCTCCGCCTCCATCCTTTCAGAAATTATGGGCTCCGACCACTGTCCCGTCAGCCTGGAGATAGACCTCGACTTCACAGACACTCAAGACTGAACCTCTACCAGAAAGTTGACGCGGAATTTTCGCTGGTATTCCTTCGGGGCCATTCCGGCTTGTTTTTTTATCAGATATATTTTGCCGTTTGGGATTCGGGGCACTTGCGGAGGTCTTCCGGGGTGCCTTCGAAGACGATGCGGCCGCCGTTGTCGCCGGCATCCGGGCCGAGATCGATGACCCAGTCTGCGCTGCGGATTACGTCGGCGTTGTGTTCCACCACCACTATCGAATGGCCTTTTGAGAGCAGGGCGTCGAAGGACCGGAGGAGTTTCTCCACATCATAGAAGTGAAGTCCAGTGGTCGGCTCGTCGAAGATGAACATGATTTTCTGATCTTTGGGCTTGCCGGTCTGCTCGGAGTTCATCAGCATAAAATAGGCGAGTTTGATTCTCTGGCTCTCGCCTCCGGAGAGCGTGCTGCTGCTTTGTCCGAGGGTAATGTAGCCCAGACCGACATCGACGAGCACCTGAAGCCTTCCGGCGATCCTCTGAGCCGTCGGATCTGACTGAGCCCCGAAGAACCCGATGGCTTCCTCCACGCTCATATTCAGGATGTCGTCTATATTCTTCCCCTGATAACGAACTTCGAGGATGTCCGGCTTGAACCGTTTTCCTCCGCAGGCCTCGCAGACCATCGTAACGTCGGCCATGAACTGCATGCTGATTTTCACGAAGCCGTCTCCCTGACATTCCGGACAGCGTCCTCCGTCCTGGTTGAAGGAGAAGGATGACGGGGTGTAACCGTTGATTTTTGCGTACTGCTGCTCGGAGAGAAGTTTGCGGATGTCGTCATATATCTTTAGGTAGGTCACTGCGTTGCTTCGTGAACTGCGCCCGATAGGGTTCTGATCGACATATTCGACCTGCGTTATGCGGTCGGTGTTGCCGGAGAGCCCGCGAAAGGTGCCGGGAACCGGTCCTGCGTGGTTGATTTCACGGTAGAGGGCAGGGTAGAGTATGTCGCCGACGAGCGATGACTTTCCCGAACCGCTCACTCCTGTCACCACAGTGAGGACTCCGAGCGGAAACCTGACATTTATGTCCTTCAGATTGTGCTCCATCGCGCCCTCGACGGTGAGGGAGTAGTTCCAGCTGCGGTGCTGCCGGGTTATTCGCGGGCATATTCCCGAAAGATACCGGAGGGTGAGCGATTTTTCAAGCGCTTTCGTAGCCATGGAGGACTTCCCATTCCCGGACTTGGCATCTGTGGCTTCCCCCTCCCGGGACTTGGCATCGGGAGCCACTCCCGATGCGGCTTTGATTTCCTCCAGCGCCTCGTTCAGCACGCCCTTGAAGACGATTTCTCCTCCGCCGACTCCGGCCTTCGGTCCGATGTCAATCAGAAGGTCCGCCGCCTTCATTATGTTCTCGTCGTGTTCCACCACGATGACCGTATTCCCGATATCCCTCAGCCTCTTCAATACTGAAATCAGCCTTTCCGTATCGCGCGGATGCAGCCCGATGCTCGGCTCGTCAAGTATGTAGAGCGAGCCCACCAGCGAGTTTCCCAGGGCGGACACGAGGTTGACTCTCTGGCTTTCTCCGCCGGAGAGCGAATTCGAACGCCGGTCAAGCGTGAGGTAGCCCAATCCCACATCCTCGATACAGTCGAGCCTGTACTGAATTTCCTCTATCGCCTTCCCGGCTACGCTGCGCTCGTATTCGCTGAATTCCGTATCCCTGAAAAAATCCTTCAGCTGCCCGATGTTCATCTTCAGCAGTTCGTGGATATTCTTCCCCCCGACCTTTACATACAGAGCCTCTTTCCTCAGCCGGCTTCCTCCGCACTCGTGGCAGGTGGTCTTGCCGCTGTAACGGCTCAGCATATATTTGTACTGAATCTTGTACTTGTTCTGATCGACCCACCTGAAGAACTCGTTCAGTCCGACAATCGCGTCCTCTTCGTTCGCGGCCGGGCATCCGTTCCAGATCTTGTCCCGCTGTTCCCGAGTCAGGTTGTGGTAGGGCTCGAAGATCGGGATGTCATATTTCGCCGCGTTCTTAACCAGCAGATCTCTGAACCACCCCATCTTTTCGCCTCTCCAGCAGGCGATTGCGTTGTCGTAGAGCGTTCGGCTCTTGTCCGGCACGACGAGGTCTTCGCTGATTCCGATGATTTCTCCGAGTCCGCCGCAGATCGGACAGGCTCCCAGCGGACTGTTGAAACTGAAAAGGTATTCGTCCGGCTGGCGGAACTGTATTCCGTCCAGTTCAAATCTGTTCGTGAAATCCTCATAATGAAGTCCCTTCGCGTCCTGCAGGCAAACCGACATCCGCCCTTCGCCCTTGTCAAACGCGGTCTGTATGGACGAATGGAGCCTTGCCGCCAGTTCTTCCGAGATTCCGTCTGCCCCGATTTTCAGCCTGTCCACAAGCAGCGAAAGCCGTTCCGGGAAATCCCCGCTCTCGGAGAGGCGCATCACATCCTCGATACTGACCTGCCTGTCCGTGAAAAACCGTGAGAATCCTTCTTCTTTCAGCGCGAGCATCAGCTCCACCTTGTCTTCGCGTCCTGCCCAGTTGATGTCGGAAAGGATATACACAGGAACTGCCCCGCCGTCTGCTGGTTTCAGATTTCTGATGAACCGGAGAACGTCGCCGACAGAACTTGCGGTGACTTGCCGCCCCGAAACCGGAGAATAGGTTTTTCCGATTTTAGCGAATATAAGTCTGAGATAGTCATATATTTCCGTCGTCGTGGCGACGGTGGAGCGGGGGTTGCGTATGTTCACTTTCTGCTCGATGGCGATTGCCGGCGGTATGCCTTCGATTGCCTCGACATCCGGTTTCGACATCCTTCCGAGGAACTGTCTGGCATACGATGAAAGGCTCTCCGCAAACCGCCTCTGGCCCTCCGCGAAAAGCGTGTCGAACGCGAGCGAAGACTTGCCGGAACCGGATATTCCCGTGATCACGACAAATTTCCCCCGCGGGATCTCAACCGTAAGGTTCTTGAGATTGTTGACTTTCGCTCCCCGTATGATTATTTTCCCTTCCTCTGCCATATTCTTGCCGTCGAACACAATGTAGATTCTTATTTTCGCACTTGCGAAACTTGAGTGAAGATCTGTTTTGAAATCGTCCCGACGACGTCAATTCAAAGAAAAAGCCGCTTTTGTCGGAAAAGGCTACAAAAATACGAAAAAATATTTGGAGAGTATTAAAAATTGCGTACCTTTGCATCCGCAATCGGAAAAACGGTTGTAGCTGAAGCGCCTGGTGCGGTAGTTCAGCTGGTTAGAACGCCGGCCTGTCACGCCGGAGGTCGAGGGTTCGAGTCCCTTCCGCACCGCTTGAGAGGATGACTGAAAAGTCATCCTCTTTTTTGCGTGTAGTGGGGGAGATGTTGAATAAAAAGATGGGATACAAGGCTCTCGACGACGCCAAATACCGCAGCAACCTGTTGGTTGTGAGGATTTTGGCAAGGAGAGGAACGCAGTAGACCGCTTTTTATTCAACATCTTCTTAGAATTCCCAGCAGAGGCGAATACATAGCTCCACCCGGAGCGGATTCTCTTTCACAGAATTTCGTGCGGTTATGACCCGTGTTCCGTCCGGAAGGACGGCTGGTACTGAAATGTTTATGAAACTGTTGTCCGGGGCCCGTAGCCGGATGCTGTGGGAGTACTGAGCCATTCCGACAGACAGACCTGCCGAAATGCGGTTCTGCCCTTTGCCGGCTCCTGTTCCGCTCCCTCTCCCGCCTCCTTTTCCGGCGTCTTTGCCGACACCGATGCTGACGCCGGCAGTCAGACTCCCGAAGAAGCCGTCCTTTGAGAAGCAGCCGAGTTCATCGAGCGCTTCGGCGGGAAGATAGCTGCGTTGTCCGTTCGGAAAACTGCAAAGGCGATCCGTGGCTCTCTCCCGTTCTTCGTCGGCAAGTCTGCCGGCCTCCTCGTCTGAAAGAGAATCATATTGTTTAAGGAGATTTTCTATGCAGGCGCTGATGTATTCCTCCGGGGTACTGAAGCCGAGCGGAACATAGCGTTCCGGGAAGGCCTCGGCGTTGTACGCGAGCTCCGAGACCGTGCGTTTTGAATGCGCGAACTGGAAGGCATACCCGAGGTCAAGCTGAACCACAGGGGAGACCCTCCTGTCGAGGATATCGCTCCGAAGTCTAACGAACACGGGCAGAGCGGTCGTTCCGGTGACGACGGAATTGCTGCCCTCAATCCCGGCCGCAATTGCAAACTGGGGGCGGAACCGGTAGCCGCCGAACATCCCGATGCCGTAGTCGGGCATCAGTTTCTCCGCCGTCATCCCCGCCGATGTCTCTGTCAAATGCCCGCCCGAAGCCCCCATAGAGCTCCCGACCGTCATCCCAGCCGAAATTTCGACTCCTGCAAAGACTCCCTTCCGGAAATGTCCGCCGTCAGGCTTCTGCGCTGCCGTGGAAACGGGAATGCCCCCAAGCAGAACAGCCGCCATAATCGCGCCGTACGTTCCGCGCCGTATCCCTGGCCTCCCGATCTTTGGCTTCCCGATTCGCGCGCCCCCTGCCCATGCGCCCGCAATTCTTAAATTCTTCATATCATTGTACCATTATAACTTTGTGCGAGAACCGTCCGTGAGTCGTCTCCCAATCGACGGAGGTGGCCACGGTGTATGGATTGTCGTCATATTTTGAACTGTAACCGCTGTTGTCGTAAGTCAGGTCAATGGGAGAATAAGGCTCGAAATCATAGACATACCAGCTTCCGGAGTCATCGACCCGTTCAAAACTGAGGTCGAGAATCACGTCTGTCGGGTGCGAGTGGTGCTTCCAGGGAGTACCCTTGATGTAGTTTTTCTCCGAATCATTGTAGGTTTTATTGTAAATCGTGTTGAAAAGTGTCGCAATGCCGCCGCTGGCGAGAGTATGTGACCCGGCCGTCACGTACGAGGCCGTCACCTCCGGAGCGTAACTGGCTTCCGGAGAATGATCCACTGGATCCTTTTTCTGCCCGTTGACGTGAGTGCGGCAGAATCCCTTGCAGGTCAGTGCCGGTTTGATATATGTGTTGTATATTGCGCAGCCTGTCTTCATCGTGTAAGAAGGAGAGTCCGACCTGGACATTCCGATTTCGACATTGCATACCCGTTGCATGACTTGGGCAATGTTTTGTGGCGTGATGTAGGAGTAGTCCTTGAAAATCCTTGAACCGTCGCCAAAGGAGTGACCTTTGTACACGTTGGCCGAATAATGGGAACATCCCTTGTAATCGTAGTCGCTGGAGTATATATAGCTGCACTCGGAACTTGAATCCTCCAGCCTGTCGCTGAACGTATAGTTCAGCTCCCGCCCGACTACGGAGGTAAAATCGACCATTGCGGTAATGCCGTCCCTGATGTCGAATCCGTAATTTTTCTGAATAAGGGCTGAATCATAGTAGCCGTATTGCTCATAGCTCAGCAGCGATTCGGCCGCCTTTGTGGCATATATCAGATCGTAGAACGTTTTGTCCAGCCCGATTATCAATGTCCCGTCATCCGCCCGCGTCAAAGAACAGGAACTGAAATTCCCCGGAGTGACTGCCGATATTTCGGCTTTCGCCAGCAGTAGATACAGGGATGACGGAAGGTTTATGTCCGCAGGACAGTCGAAGAAATACAGGCCCGTCCCGGAAGGCACCGTCACACCGGAAAGCGACTTGTTGGCCGAACCCCTTTGCGTCAGAGCCAGATACTTGAAGCTGAAAGACATGTTTGACCGGTTGGACACGGTGAAGAAGAAATTCGAACTGATGTCGTATTTTTCCGCCACATCCTTCCCTCCGTACCCCGAGTCATAGAAACTGATGATGAACGGGAAATAACTGATGCTGAACGGCTTCTGGCTGCGCATCGCGTGAGTTCCGTCCTCTATGCCCACGTTCAGACAGCCGGATTTTCCGGTCATTGTCCATAAGGCGTAATTTGCCCCTATGTTCTCTCCCGTGTTGCTCATCTGCAGATTTACGCTGCAGAACGGCTGCCCGAGCAGGCTGCCGGTGCGTCCGCTGTATTCGTCCGTAAGATATGTGCTTATGCATCCGGCCCGTTTTGCGGTGGTCCAGCTGTCGCTGTCGTCAACAACGGTCATATTGAAGGCGTCCGACGCGAATCCGTAGCCTTTGCCGTCGTTTGCGAGCAGGTTGCGTCCGCCGCTGTCGCACAGGTAGGCGTAAATGGTCGCCGGAGACCCGTTGACAGTCGCCGAAGGTATCCTTTCTTCCGCTTCCGGATTTGTCGCGCTCTCCTCGGAGCTGAACACGATTTCAGGCACCTTTACATTGACCTGTGACGCGATTTTGGAAATTTTGCCTCCTTCCGCATCGCAGATCCACAGCTCCCCTCCGGAATGTTCCCTGCGGCAGATACCCTCAAAGATGATTTCCCCGTCGCTGTTCACCCCGAGTCCGGAAAATTCTATGGGGTCGTTTCCCGGGTTGGTTACAGAGCCGCTCCCGGAGCCGTTCCCGGAGCCGGAGCCGTTCAGGGAGCCGGAACCGCCCCCGGT
>CAVEHG010000071.1:0-7542 GCA_963615405.1 bacterium
GCTGAAATTCGTGTGGTTCACGAGGGAAGATATGTCCTTCAGCATTACGTTCAGCTTGTTCTGCGTGCCTTTCGGACATTTCTGAGACTTCAGTATGCTGGAAATCACCCTCTGTTTGTCGACTATGTTCTCGCGGAGGAGTATCGTGTTCTCCTGCAGGCGGTTGATGTCGAGGAGGAATTCTTCGTTGATGTCCTCGCCGAGGCTGACTTTCCTGTTGTACTGCGAAATCTCCTTGGAGAGAATCTCTATCAGGTCGGCATCCGAGTCGATGCGCTGCTCCAGAATGCTGTTGAACACCGAGAAGCCGTTCTGATACATTTTCGGAAATACGTTCAGGCGGCGCTGGAGTTCCGTGAAACTGCGGAGCTGAACCTCGCGGAGCGTCGTCAGTATATTGCCCTTCAATATGAAGGAAACCGTTTCCATCGAATATTCTTCAGGTCCGGGAATGACGAAGTTCGTGTTCGCGAAAATCGCGTCCTCGGTTTCCGAGAAACGTGAAGACGACTCGATCTCTTCTGCGGTGGCGCGGCTCTGGATCGTGGTGCCGAGAAATGCCTCCACGGCTCTCTTCTCTTCGCCGGTGGGCGTGAGAAGATCGATCCATATCACATCCTGAATGTTTATTGCGGAGAAGTCGGTCTCTGTCTGGGAAACCTGCATCTGCCCGTTCACCCTGTAGAAGATTTCTACCATATCCTGCCCTGTTTTGTTCCGGCATACTGTCGGATGGTTTTCTGAAGGTGTTCTCAAAAACAACCGACAAATATAATGTTTTTTTTCGGAAATAGGAAGCGGGGGTCATTTACACCTTAGTCCCGACCGTCATCTGGCCCTGAATTTCCGCCGGTACTCCTTCGGGGTCATACCGGCCTCCCGAAGGAACACCGTTGCGAAATATGCGTTGTCGTCGAAGTTTACGCTGTAGGCTATCTCCTTGATGCTCAAGGAAGATTCGGCCAGAAGACGGCCGCCCTCATCTACGAAGCCTCCCGCAATATGGGCTTCATCCCCGAAGGGATGTCTGACGCCCAGATGGACGAACTGAAGGAAGCCTTCGGGTTGTAACTGCACCCAAAAGTTTTGACAATCCGATTATTTTGTCTATATTTGCGGACCTTTTGTGCCAGTGCCCTGCGGATTTGTCCGTAAGGTGTTGATACACAAATAAAAGTAATAATGTTAAACCCCTAATTAGTTAAAAAAACAATTATGGAAGAAATTAATGTTACCGAGCAGGAGTCACCGGCGGTAGAGGCTGCCGAGGCTCGTGTGGAGGAAGAAGAAACCAAGAAGCAGCCCGTTGCAAGCAATGCTTCCGTCGCTCCTGAGGAGTTCGACTGGGACGCATTCGAGAGCGAGGGCGAGTACGGCGACAGGAACGAAGTTGCCGCAGAGTACGAGAAGACCCTTTCCAAGGTCGTTGAAGGCGAGGTCATCGAAGGCACCGTCACCGCTGTAGGAAAGAGGGAGGTCGTTGTCAACATCGGCTACAAGAGCGAGGGTGTCATTATGGCTCCCGAGTTCCGCTACAATCCTGACCTCAAGGTCGGCGACACCGTGGAAGTCTATGTCGAGAACACCGAGGACAAGAAGGGACAGCTCGTCCTTTCACACAAGAAGGCACGCCAGCTGCGCTCTTGGGATATGGTTAACGAGGCATTCAACAACAACGAAATCGTCAAGGGTTATGTCAAGACCCGCACCAAGGGCGGCATGATCGTGGACGTATTCGGAATTGAGGCATTCCTCCCTGGTTCACAGATTGATGTGAAGCCGATTCGCGACTACGACCAGTTCGTTGACACGACTATGGACTTCAAGATCGTCAAGATCAACCAGGAATTCCGCAATGTCGTCGTTTCACACAAGGCTCTCATCGAGGCTGAAATCGAGGCTCAGAAGAGCGAAATCATCGGCAAACTCGAGAAGGGTCAGGTGCTTGAGGGTACTGTCAAGAACATCACCAACTACGGTGTATTCGTCGATCTCGGCGGTGTTGACGGTCTCATCCACATCACAGACCTTTCCTGGGGCAGAATCAATCATCCTGAGGAGGTCGTTTCACTCGACCAGAAGATCAATGTCGTCATCCTCGACTTCGACGAGAACAAGAAGAGGATCGCACTCGGTCTCAAGCAGCTTACTCCGCATCCGTGGGAGGCTCTTGATCCGGATCTCAAGGTCGGCGACAAGGTTAAGGGCAAGGTCGTTCTCATCGCAGACTACGGCGCATTCGTTGAGATTGAGCCGGGCGTAGAGGGACTCATCCACGTTTCAGAGATGTCCTGGTCTCCGAGACTCCGCGTCGCACAGGATTTCCTCAAGGTAGGCGATGAAGTTGAGGCTCAGGTTCTTACCCTCGACAGGGAAGCCAAGAAGATGTCCCTCGGTCTGAAGCAGCTTGTCGAGAATCCTTGGAAGAACATCCGCGAGAAATACCCTGTAGGTTCAAAGCATACCGCAAGTGTCCGCAACATCACCAACTTCGGCGTATTTGCCGAGCTTGAGGAGGGCATTGAGGGACTCGTTCACATCAGCGACCTTTCCTGGAACAAGATCAAGCATCCTTCAGAGCTTGTCGCTCCGGGAGACAAGATTGATGTCGTAATTCTCGACTTCGACGAGGACAACCACAAGCTCAGCCTCGGTCACAAGCAGCTCCTTCCTAACCCTTGGGATGAAATCGAGGAGAAGTACAGCATCGGAACAGTAGTCGAGGCTCAGATCGCTGAACTCAAAGACAAGTTCGCAGTGCTTTCACTTGACCCTGCTGTCGAGGCGATCTGCTTCAACAGGGAACTCGTCAAGGAAGACGGAACTCAGCCGGCAGTGGGCGAGACTCTTCCGTTCAAGGTTACAGAGCTCAAGCGCTCCCTCAGAAGGGTTGTCCTTTCTCACGTGAAGACTTATCAGGAGGCCAGGAACGAAAGAGTGGCCGCTGAAGCCGACAACACCAAGAAGGCTGTCAAGAAGATCAACTCAAATGTCGAGAAGACCACTCTCGGTGACATCGACGCTCTTGCAGCTCTCAAGGAGAAGTTCGAGAAAGGCGAGTAATTCCATAGGGCTCAGGGAAGTCCAAATACAGAAATGGAATGAATTTTACTCTGAATGTTCTGGGTACGGCTTCGGCCAAGCCTTCGGCAAATAGGAATTCAAGCGCTCAGGTACTGGATGTACGTGGGCGCTTGTTTTTGATTGACTGCGGAGAAGGTGCGCAGCGCCAGTTCTGCCGTCAGAGACTTTCGTTCGACCGTGTCGATGCGATTTTCATAAGCCACATACACGGGGATCACATTTTCGGGCTTTTCGGCCTGCTTTCCACCATGGGCTTTTCGACCGCGAGGTCGAGCATCCGTATATTCGGTCCGAACGCTCTCGGCCCGGTGCTGAAGTTTTTTCTCTCCTATTTTGGAGAACAGGCCGGGATAGCCATAGACTTCACTCCCGTCAAGGTGAAGTCCCCCGAAACGGTGTATGAAAACAAGTTCCTGACTGTGGAGGCGTTTCCGCTGAACCACCGCATCGATACTTACGGTTACCTGTTCCGGGAGAAGACGCCGCAGCTGAATGTGCGCAAGGACGCGATTGAAGAATATGGGCTCGGTGTCGCGGAGATATGCTCGCTCAAGAGGGGTGAGGATATCGTGCGCCGCTCTGATGACGGAACTCAGGTGCAGAGGATCCTCAATTCAGATGTGACATTCCTTCCGTATCAGCCGCGGTCTTACGCCTATTGCAGCGACACGGCTCCGTTTCCGGAACTTTCCGGCTGGGTCAGGGGAGTGGATCTGCTCTATCACGAGACGACCTATATGGCTGATCTTGAGAAAGAGGCAGCGGCGCGCTGGCATTCCACCACGGTTCAGGCTGCCAGATGCGCCCTTGACGCGGGAGTCGGCAAACTTGTTGCGGGGCACTATTCTTCGCGCTACCGGGACACGGCCCCTCTTCTTGCAGAAATGCGTTCCATATTCCCGAACTCTTACGCTGCGGACGACGGCGATGTGTTCGATGTTCCGTTGAATTCACCGAACCGTTAGATTCTTCGTTCCGTTGTATTCTGTTTTCCGTCGGATCCGATGTCCCTTTGGATTGGATGAGTTGATATATTCAGTGTAACAGTATGAAACATAATATTTTATTGGCTTTCGCAGCCTTTCTTCTCTGTTCCGTGTCGATGTTTTCGGATGTCCGCCCGGCTCAGGAGGCATATATTCGCAAATATTCGAAGACTGCGGTTTCCGAGATGTACCGTTCAGGCATTCCGGCCAGCATTACCCTTGCCCAGGGGATGCTTGAATCCGGGGCGGGACAGTCGAGGCTGGCCGTGGAGGGCAACAACCATTTCGGAATAAAGTGTCATAACTGGTCTGGAAAGAAGATTTACGAGGACGACGACCGCACTCAGGAGTGTTTCAGGAAGTACGGCTCGGCGGAGGAGTCCTACCGGGATCATTCCGATTTCCTGCGCTACAAGGACCGCTACAGTTTCCTTTTCGACCTCGACCCTGCGGATTACCGCGGCTGGGCCTATGGTCTTCGGAAAGCCGGCTATGCGACTGATCCGAACTACCCGAAGAAGCTGATCAAGATCATCGAGGACTACAGGCTCTATGAATATGACACTAAGCCTTCTGAATATTCCGAGGGGAACTCTTCCGGGGATGACGACTCGGAAAATGCGAAATCCGTGGAAGAAACACAGGCGAAGTCGAAGCCTGGAAAAGGTGCTCAGTCGAAGTCAGGGAAGGACGCTCAGTCGAAGTCAGGGAAGGACTCCCCGTCCGTACGTCCGGAATCTCCGTCAAGGATAGAGACACCGAAGCCTCTGGACGAAAAGCAGCGTGAGACTTTCCGTTTCAGCCTTTCCCGGGCGACCTATTCTCTCAACGGAGTTCCGTTTGTCTATTCAGTGGAGGGGGAAACATATGCCTCGATTGCGAAAGAATATAATCTTTTCCTTCGTGAGATATTGAAATTCAATGATTTGACAGCGTCGCGAGAACTCCGTCCTGGAACTGTGGTCTATCTCCAGAAGAAGAAATCACAGGCGGCGAAAGGATTGGAAAAACACGTCTGGGAGGCGGATGACGACCTTTGGGCTGTGTCGCAAAGATATGCCGTGAAACTGTCGAAACTGTTGAAAATGAACGGGGTGAAATCAAATTCCGACCTCATTGAGGGGGATTTGATAGTTTTGAGAAAATAGGCGTCGTCCCCGTGGCTCTGCCGGTGAAATCACTTGAGTTTCACACCGGGAACCTGCGGGTGAAAATATTTTCGTATATTTCGGAATATATTTGCATCTGTTCAATACAGCTTCTCATATGAAAAAGAAAAATATTCTCCTTATCTGCATCGGAACAGTTGTCGCAGCGGTTTTCGCCGTCGGAATTGTGTTTGCGGCGCTCTGGTACATTGACAACCGCCGGCCGGGATTTGAGAAGGAATTCGTGCTTTATGTCTATCCTGACACCGGAGTCTCTCAGGTACTTGATGCCCTGTGTGTGGAAGGGGAGGCGAAGAGTCTTCCCAGCCTTGAGCGCTGTTTCCGAAGAATCGGCGTGGAGGGAAAAATGAAACCTGGGCGTTATCCGGTGCGGAAGAACTATCCTCCCGTGTATGTGGCCCGTATGCTTGTGTTCGGGTGGCAGGAGCCGTGCAGCCTGACTCTTTCGGGTACATTGAGACAGAAGGGACGCATCGCCCAGCGCATCTCATCGCAGATGATGGTGGATTCGGTCTCGGTGATAAATGCCCTGAACGATGAAATCTTTCTGTCGGAATATGGCTTCACGCCGGAGAATGTTTTCGCTCTCATCCTCCCCGACAGCTACCAGATGTATTGGACTGCAGGCGTGAAGGAAATTTTTGACCGGTTCAAGAAGGAATATGACGCATTCTGGACTCCGGAACGTGTGCAGCTTGCGGAGGATCAGGGACTTACTCCGATGGAGGCGTCCGTGGTCGCGTCGATTGTGAACGGCGAGACGCTGCAGGCGTCCGAGTATCCCCAGATTGCGGGTGTGTATCTGAACCGTCTGCACAAAAGGATGAAACTTCAGGCGGACCCGACAATCTGCTTCTGTTTTGACTACACGCTTAACCGGGTGCTCAAAAAGCATCTCAAGGTGGACTCTCCGTACAATACCTACAAGCACGCCGGTCTGCCGCCCGCCCCGATCAATGTGCCTCCGAAGGCCTGCATTGAGGCTGTGCTCCATCCGGACACTCACAACTATCTCTATTTCTGCGCGGATCCGTCCTTTAACGGAACCCACCGCTTTGCCGCCACATATAGGGAGCACAAACAGAACGCGAAGGCATTCCAGAAGGCTCTGACGGCAAGAAACAAGGCGAAGGACTCATCTTTCGAATAAAAGACCGGGCCGGAATTCCCGACAAATCAGTAACACAACTTCGACAATGAAAGACACCAAAGCAAATACCCACATCGTGATTATGGCCGGCGGAGTAGGCAGCCGTCTGTGGCCGATCAGCACCCCGGAGCGCCCGAAGCAGTTCATTGACCTTCTCGGAGAGGGGAAATCGTTGATACAGATGACTGTGGACCGTTTTCTTCCTTCTGCTCCGATTGAAAACTTCTGGGTGGTGACCTCCGCGGAATATTCGGATATAGTCCGGGAGCAGCTGCCGGAGATTCCGTCAGAGCATATACTCCTTGAACCTGTGCCGCGCAATACGGCCCCGTGCATCGCGTATGCTTGCCGGAAGATTGCTGCGCGTCATCCTCATGCGAATGTCGTGGTGACTCCGGCCGACGCACTTGTCACTGAGACTGCCCGCTTTACAGAAGTCATAGGAAAAGCTCTTGCATTCACGGCGGATTCGTCTTCGATTGTCACAGTGGGCATCGTCCCGACAAGGCCGGACACGGGCTACGGCTACATCAATGCACCCGGTTTCGTTCACGGGGAGCTGTTCAAGGTCCGCCAGTTCAAGGAAAAGCCGGATCTTGCCACGGCGGAAATGTACCTTGCCTCCGGCGATTATGTGTGGAATGCGGGAATATTCGTGTGGAACATCAGGACGATAAATGAAGAACTCCGTGTCCACGCTCCGCAAATTATGTCTGTGATGGACCGTCTGGAGCCGGATTTCTACTCTCCGCGGGAATCTGCCGCGCTGGCGGAACTGTTCCCGGGATGTGACAAGATTTCGATTGACTATGCCGTTATGGAGAAGTCTCCGAATATATATGTCATAGCTGAGGATCTCGGCTGGAGCGACCTCGGCAGCTGGAATTCTCTCCGTTCCCAACTGCTTTCTATGGGGCGTACGGGTCAGGTTGAGCACTGGGAGAAAGTGATTGCCGGGTCGGCTCCGAAGAAATGAGTGCGAGTCCGTCTAATGTCGAAAAAGTGTCGAAAAAAGTGCAGAAAAATTTGGCGGATTAAAACAAAAACTCTACCTTTGCAATCCCAAATCAGAAGAGACACTGATTTTGGGCGAGGTTCGATTCGTTAGCTCAGTTGGTAGAGCACAACACTTTTAATGTTGGGGTCTCGGGTT
>CAVEHG010000072.1:0-7539 GCA_963615405.1 bacterium
GAATATAACGGGAGGGTGAGCATCGTCCACCCGGAAATCGACCGTCCGGAAGGCCGGCCGGCGAATGTGGAAACGGCAGGGAGTCCGACTGCGAACGTGCCGGCCGTGAAAACTGGATGCGGACAGCCGGAGAACGGACCGGCGACGGAGAACGGACCTTCGGCGGCAGTGAACGGGAGACTCGTGGGGGTGTATCCGTCGGGCGAAAAACTGAAAAACTGCGGAATCACGGGGAAGGTGATGAACCGGATCATGCAGGCAGCCCTGAATGTGGCCCTGGGACAGGAAGATGAGGTCCTTCCGGCATATCTTCTTGAAAGACACGGACTTGTTCCGCTGCGCTATGCCCTGCGCAACATTCATTTCCCCGAAAATTCCGAGGCTCTCGAAAAGGCCCGTTTCACTCTCAAATTCGAGGAACTTTTCTTTCTGCAGCTCGCCCTGCTCAAGCAGAAGTTCGTACGTTCGAGAGCGGAGAACGGGATCGTGATGCCGAAGGTGGGCGAGGCGTTCAACAAATGCTACGGGGCGCTCCCTTTTCCGCTCACCGGAGCACAGAAGAAGGTGATCACCGAGATACGCAACGACATGAAGTCCGGTCATCAGATGAACCGGCTTCTGCAGGGAGATGTGGGCAGCGGAAAGACTATGGTGGCAGTGTTGAGCGCCCTGATTGCGGTGGGAAACGGCTATCAGGCCTGCATAATGGCACCGACCGAAGTCCTTGCACAGCAGCACTACAAAAACATAAGCAAGTATCTCGCCCCCACGGGAGTGCGGGCGGCTCTGCTTACCGGAAGCACCAGGACGGCGGAAAGAAGGGAAGTCCACAGGGGGCTTGAGGACGGTACAATCGGGATAGTAGTGGGTACGCACGCCCTGATTGAGGACAGCGTGAAGTTCCGCAATTTCGGCCTTGCGATTGTCGATGAACAGCACCGCTTCGGAGTGGAACAGAGGGCGAAACTCTGGCGAAAAACCTGCGGGGGGAAGCCGCCGCACGTTCTCGTGATGACAGCGACCCCGATTCCCCGGACGCTCGCGATGACCCTCTACGGAGACCTCGAAGTCTCGGTGATAAACGAACTTCCGCCGGGAAGAAAGCCAGTCCTGACTGTCCACGGCACGGAGGGTAAGCGCCTTGTGATGTACAATTTCCTGAAGAAGGAGATTGAGGCCGGAAGACAGGTCTTCATTGTCTATCCTCTGATTTTCGAGAGCGAAAAACTTGATTATCAAAATCTTGAAAACGGCATCGAAACCATACGCCAGCACTTTCCATTTCCTCCGTACAAGATTGCCGTGGTGCACGGGAAACTAGACAACGAGGAGAAAGCCTTCAATATGGACGCGTTCTCGGAAGGGCGTGCGAACATACTCGTGGCGACATCGGTCATAGAAGTCGGCGTGGATGTGCCGAACGCGAGTGTGATGGTCATAGAAAGCGCGGAGAGATTCGGCTTGAGCCAGCTCCATCAGCTGCGCGGCCGCGTGGGCAGGGGCAGCGACAAGGCCTACTGCATACTGATGACCGGGCAGAAGATGAGCAGGGAGTCCAGGAACAGGATCGAGCTTATGTGCAGGACAGAAAACGGGTTCGAGATCGCGGAGGAGGATATGAAAATGCGGGGCCCGGGCGACCTTGAGGGGACGCAGCAGAGCGGACTTCCGATTGCCCTGAACATAGCCTCGCTCGCAAGGGACGGACAGATTCTGAGTGCCGCCCGCAGCGCAGCCTTTGCGGTTCTTAACGAAGACCCCTCGCTCACTGACCCGAAAAATGTCCGTCTTCTGCTTGAACTCCGCAAAGACAAATACTTAATAAGGGATTACAGCAATATCAGCTGAATGCTGCGTCAGGTTTCGCCCGGCACAAGACTGGTCCCGCAAGTTCCTGTCCGGGTCCCGCAAGTGCGGAGCCTGGACATATTACTCCTTCGGGGCAACTTTTTCGTAGATGTTCAGATACTTTCTCATAGCCTGTGAGGAGGCTTCGGATGAATTCAGCCCCGGTCCCATTGTGTCCCAGACCGCACAAATGCGGCTGCAAAGCATATCGGCCTTGATTGCAGCACTGCCAATAACCCGCACCGTTCCAATGCCGAGTCCGTCTTCACGCTGCTTTGCCGAGAACATTACTCCGGTGTCGGCTATGTTCGCATTAATGGCGACGTTGGTGTTCAGGGAAGGATATCTGTTCATGATTTCCGCGTCGATTCCATATTCCAGGAGAGTGGCGAACTTGTCTGTGATCTCGTATTTTCCGGCGGTCACGTCTTCCGGCAGGTCAAGAGGGTAGGTGATTTCGCAAGGGATTACGTAATTCAGATTCTGTGTCCACTCTGCCCTGTGTCCGAAGCGGTCGGTAATGGCGAAACCGTTTGTGAAACTCTCATACTTTCTGTCGCTTCCTTCCTCGAAAAGTGTCTTGAACGGTTCTTCCGTGATGTCGGGGAAGGCGGCGCAGAGCTGGGTAAGCATCCCGGAATAGACGCCTTCGAAATCGACTGTTTTTTCGTTGAGGGCAATTTCTTCTGTCTCCCGAAAGAGAGAAACGTTTGCAGAAACGATGTATTTGTCAAAGTCATATTTCAAACTGCTTCCGGTCTCCGGGTTGAGGTAAGTCCTTGCGAGCAGGTACCATTTTATGGCGTTTATCGTGTCATTGACGGCTTTAACTGTCTCTGTGTCGGGTTTCAGGGATGCGCTGTGAAGGCTCAGAGCCTGCGGGGACCAGGCGAAAACAGCATTTTCCGGCCGTGGGATCTGCAAAAGTCTGAACGTTTCCGAGGAGATGTTCACTTCTTCTCCATTCTGGCCCGTGAGAGAGCAGACAAGGGCAAGTGATGAACAGTCAATGATGTTGCGCTCGCTCTGAGCCTTTATGATTGCGACGTACTGGCCCTCAAGCTCTTCCCCGTCAAGGCTGTCCGGACGGCACTCCACGATGCTGCAGTTCGCGCTCGGGTGCAGATATGATGCCCTGGTGTGCCCGAGCCGGCTTTCCTCCGGGGCTGAATCTCCGAGATATTTCCGCTCACCGTCGCTGATTTCCGCCTCATACACATCAGGGGCGAGGCAGTCGATAAAGAGATTCTCCATCTGGAAAGCGGCGTTTGAGGGATTTACTCTGAAACATATCGCGGCGGAATCTCCCGCGACAATCTGCTCCGGGACGGACAGGAGGACTATGCCGCCTGGAATTGTTTCCGAAGTTTTTATGGATTCCCCGGCCTTTGTGCAGGCCCAGGTGCAGAACGCCACCGCAAAAGCGAGGAGGATTACTTTGGCTGTATTCTTTTTCATGATAATGTTTTTTTGCACAATGATGTCCTGAAAGTCTTGAGGAGGCTGTTTTGAGGCGATTTCTCTGTTTTGACATTCTCTTTCCGGACAACCGGCAAAATTACGGAAAATTTATCGCTTTCCAGCCTTTTGCCTGTTTTATTCGTATTGTCCCGTTTTTTGGAATATTTCAATTGCCCCGGGCATCACTTTCATATATTCCCCAGATTTCTTATATTTGCAGGATTTTAGACTTTTCAGGCACGGCGCTTGTGCATCGCGCAGCGTTTTTGTGCGTTAAAAAAATACGACAATGGGATTAGCAGACATTTTTAAAAAACTCTTCGGAACCAAGGCCGAACGGGATATGAAGGAGATAAAACCCCTTCTGGACAAAGTTCTTGCGGCATACGAAGACATTGACAAACTCTCGAACGACGAACTCCGCGCAAAGACAGATGAGCTCCGGGCGTTCGTCACTTCGCATATAGCCGACGATGAGAAGAGGATAGCAGAAATCAAGACACAGCTTGACGGGGATCTCGCAATCGAGGAGAAGGAGGCGCTCGCTACGGAGGCCGACAAACTTGTAAAGAAGGTTGACGAGAAGATTGAAAATGCTCTGAACGAGATACTTCCGCAGGCATTCGCGATTATGAAATCCACTGCGAGAAGGTTTGCGCAGAACGCCGAAGTCGAGGTTGCGGCAAACGACTTCGACCGGAAACTTGCGGCTTCCCACGACTTCGTGGAGATTCGCCCGGGAAAGGACGGGGAACCTGACAGGGCGGTGTGGTTCAACACCTGGACGGCCGGCGGAAACAAGGTGACCTGGGATATGGTCCACTATGATGTTCAGCTCATCGGCGGCATCGTTCTGCATCAGGGAAAGATTGCCGAGATGGCCACCGGTGAGGGAAAAACCCTTGTCGCGACTCTTCCGGTGTTCCTGAACGCGCTTTCGGGCAAGGGCGTGCATATGGTCACGGTCAACGACTACCTCTCCAAACGAGATTCCGAATGGATGGGACCTCTGTATATGTTCCACGGACTCAGCGTTGACTGTATCGACAAACACGAACCGAACTCCGATGCCCGTCGCCGCGCATACGCCTGCGACATCACTTTCGGAACGAACAACGAGTTCGGCTTCGACTACCTCCGCGACAATATGGCGTTCAGCCAGCAGGATCTCGTGCAGAGAAAGCACCAGTTCGCAATCGTCGACGAGGTCGATTCTGTGCTCATTGACGACGCGAGGACGCCGCTCATCATCTCCGGTCCGGTGGAGAGGGGAGACGACCAGCAGTTCGCACAGTACAAGCCGTATGTCGAAAACCTCTACAACAGACAGAAGTCTCTGGTTACCGGAATATTGAACGACGCGAAGAAACTTATAGCCGAAGGCAACGAAAAGGATGGCGGAGTGCTGCTGTTCCGTGCCTACAAGGGCTATCCGAAATACCGTCCGCTCATCAAGTTCCTCAGCGAACCGGGGATGAAACAGCTCCTCCAGAAGGTGGAGAACTACTACATCCAGGACAATGAGAAGGAGATGCCGTTCATTACGGATCCTCTTTATTTCGTCATCAACGAGAAGCAGAACACTGTCGATATGACGGACAAGGGACGCGATCTTCTCGCGCAGGCTGTCAATGATGACAATTTCTTCGTGCTTCCGGACGTGGGTTCGGCCATCGCCGAAATCGAAAAAACGACCTCCGACCCGGCTGAAAAGCGTCTGAAGAAGGATGAACTTATGGCGGACTTCGCCCTCAAGAGCGAGCGCGTGCACACTGTCATCCAGCTTCTCAAGGCATACACGATGTTCGAACTTAATGTCGACTACATCATTTCGGAAGACGGTAAAATCAAGATTGTCGATGAGCAGACCGGCCGTATTATGGAGGGACGCCGCTGGAGCGACGGACTCCACCAGGCTGTCGAGGCGAAGGAGAATGTGAAGGTCGAGGCGGCGACGCAGACCTTCGCGACCATCACCCTTCAGAACTACTTCCGTATGTATCACAAACTTGCCGGAATGACCGGTACGGCGGAGACGGAGGCGGGCGAGTTCTGGAGCATCTATAAGCTCGACGTAGTTGTAATCCCGACCAACAGACCGATTGCCCGCGTCGACTATAATGACTTGATTTACAAGACCAAACAGGCGAAATACAATGCCGTGATAGAGAAGGTGCTCGAACTCCGGGAACAGGGGAGACCGGTACTTGTCGGAACGACGGATGTGGACACTTCCGAACTTCTGAACAGGATGTTCCTCCGCCGCGGCATCAAGGCTCAGGTGCTCAACGCCAAGCAGCACGCCAGAGAGGCCGAGATTGTGGCTCAGGCCGGACAGTCCAGCACCGTGACCATCGCCACCAATATGGCGGGCCGTGGAACGGACATCAAGCTTTCTCCGGAAGTGCGCGAGGCCGGCGGTCTTGCCATCATCGGAACCGAGCGTCACGACAGCCGCCGTGTCGACCGCCAGCTGCGCGGCCGTGCCGGACGTCAGGGCGACCCGGGTTCTTCCATATTCTTCATCTCCCTTGAGGACAAACTGATGCGTCTCTTCGGCTCGGAAAGGATAGCGAAGGTGGTCGATAATCTCGGAATGGAGGATAACGAGGCCCTCGAATCTTCGATGCTTTCCAGCTCAATCGAGAAGGCCCAGAAGAAGGTCGAGGAGAACAACTTCGGAATCCGCAAGAGAACGTTGGAATATGACGATGTGATGAACTCCCAGCGTGAAGTGATCTACAGCAAGAGACGCAATGCGCTCTCCGGAGAGAGAATCGAGATCGACGTCACGAATATGATGCAGGACACTGCGGAAATCTTCGCGGAAAAGGCTGAGAATATGACTTACGACGCCTTCGCCGAGTATGTTATGGGTACTCTTTCGCTCGACCTTGATTTCGATGAGGCGTTCTATGACAAGGCGAATGCTTCCGCGCTCGCCGACAAGCTCTTCGAAAATATGAAGGCGACATACAGCCGGCGTCTGGACGCGATGGTTCAGAGGGCGATGCCTATAATTCAGCAGGTTTATGAAACTCAGGGCAACCGCTATGTGAACATCGCCATTCCGATCACCGACGGACGGCGGATGCTTAACCTTTCCGTGAATCTCCAGCGCGCCTACGAGAATAAGGGCAAGGAAATCGGCAAGACGCTTTCCAAGACCATCGTGCTCTTCGAGATTGACCGCCACTGGAAGGACCATCTGCGCGATATGGATGACCTCAAGCAGTCTGTGCAGAATGCCTCATACGAGCAGAAAGATCCGCTTCTCATCTACAAGTTCGAGAGTTTCAATCTGTTCAGCGCCATGCTCGAGTCTCTCAATCAGGACGCCCTTTCATTCCTTCTCCGTGCCGGCATAGCCCTCCGCGAGGAAGCTCCGAGACCGGCCGAGACCCGCAGACAGGATATGAGCAGGATGACGACCAGCCGCAGCGACCTTGTTACTAACGGGGCGCAGCAGCGCAGCCGGATGCCGATGAGGGTTGAGAAGACCGTCGGACGCAATGACCCTTGTCCTTGCGGGTCGGGCAAGAAATACAAGAACTGCCACGGAAGAGAAAATTAAACTGCTCAAATTTCGCGTTTGCGAAGATTAAGTTTCGCGAGTGCAAAAATTAAATCAGAAAACGAAAATATGGCAACTAAAGAACTGCCTGCGGGCATAATCAACTCGGTGAGCCGGATATCGGCAGGCACCGTTTTCAAAGGAGAAATCGAATCCCGGTCAGACATCAGGATTGACGGAACGTTTGACGGAAAAATCACCACATCCGGACGTGTCGTCGTGGGTGAGGGCGCGTTCGTGAAGGGCGAGATCCTCTGTGAAAATGCGGATGTGTTCGGAAAGGTTGAGGGCAATCTCACTGTGCGTGACATTCTGTCTCTCAAGTCTGCCTGCGAGGTGAAAGGCGATCTTGAGATTGCGAAGATCGCGGTTGAGCTTGGGGCGGCATTTGACGGCACCTGCAAGATGCTCCGCAAACAGCCTGCGTCTACCGAGACAAAGATTGTGAAGCAGTAGAGGGCATTCTTTCCCTCCGCACAACAATGGGGCGACTTTGGGACCATCCCCATATTCAGTTTGGAATACAAAACGTTATAAGATGAAAAGATATTTGGTGATTTTTGCGGTGGCGGTTACCACTGCGCTGGGTGTACTTTCCTGCGACAAAGGAAGAACTGTTCGGGACGGCGAAGAAGATCAGAAGCTGACGTTCGACG
>CAVEHG010000073.1:0-7473 GCA_963615405.1 bacterium
CTATCGCACAAAGCCCTCGCTTCGCTGTTCTCCGCACGGCGCTTGAGCGCCTGGGGTTTTTTCGGCCTCACGGCCGGCGGGCAGAAGCCCTTGTCAAGTTTCGCATGTACGAAACTTGAGTATTTAGGTTTCGCATGGACCCTGATGCGTTGGGTGTTCGTGGGTTACCTGTGTCGGGCGTTTTAAAGCCCGCTCATCCCGTCAAACTCTCTTCGCGTTGTACCCGGCGGCTTTCAGAAGCGTTGTCACCCGGTCACGGAAGTCACCCTGAATGATGATTTCCCCGTCCTTGGCGCTGCCGCCCACTCCGCATCCGGTCTTGAGCATCTTTCCGAGCTCCTTCAGATCTTCCGATTTCCCGACGAATCCGGTCACGAGCGTCACCTGCTTCCCGGCCCGTCCCTTCCGGTCAATCTTCACCGCAAGACGCTGCAGGGAAGGCGCAAGAGTCTCCGCCTCCTGTTCTTCGTCTGTCTGATACCGGAAGTCCGGGTCGGTTGAAAACACCACCCCGAGCCTGCTTTTCCAGTCGTTGTCCGCCGCCATTTTCATTAAATTTTCTTCTTGCGGGACTCGCATTTCAAGTACACCGGTTGAAAACCGCCCTCACGATTCCGCACAAATTATTTTTGCAAATATAGGCAATCTGTTCGTATATTTGTCGGTTATTCGACAAACAAAAATGGATAAAAAAAAGTTTAATTTCTGGAATTATGTGACATCGGCAGTCGTGTTCGTGATTTCCGCCGTCACATATCTTCTCACGATCGAACCCACCGCATCATTCTGGGATTGCGGAGAGTTCATCGCATCATCATATAAACTCGAAGTCGGACATCCCCCGGGAAACCCTGTGTTTCAGCTGATTGCGCGTGTATGTACAATGTTTGCGGACAAAATGCACGCGGCTGTGGCGGTGAACGCGATGAGCGCCATATGCTCGGCACTCACGATATTTTTCCTCTATCTCACAATCGTCTTTCTTGCAAAACGCATAGTGAAGCCGGATGAAAACGGGCGGTGGTCCGTCGGCAAGGCAATCGCGGTTTACGGGAGCGGGGCCGTCGGAGCGCTTGCATACTGTTTCTCCGACACATTCTGGTTCTCTGCGGTCGAAGGCGAGGTCTATGCGATGTCTTCGCTTTTCACGGCAATTGTGTTCTGGGCGATGACAAAGTGGTACGAACAGGCGGACGAACCTTACGCGAACCGCTGGATTGTGCTGATCTGCTTCCTGATGGGCCTGTCGATAGGCGTGCATCTGCTTAACCTTCTGACGATTCCGTGCCTCGTGTTCCTCTACTGCTACAGGAAACGCGAAGACCGGGGATATACCTTCTGGCAGCTCGTGGGAATTTTCGCCCTCTCGTGCGTGATTCTGGCGCTGATTCTATTCGTGATAATTCCATATGTTCCGAAAATCGCGGCCTATTTCGACCTGCTTTTCGTGAACACCTTCCATCTCCCGTACAATTCGGGCGCGATTTTCTTTATGGTGCTGCTTTTCGCGCTCTGCTTCTGGGGACTTTTCGTGACCATGAAAAAGCAGAAAGCGCTACTCAACACCGTTCTGCTCTGCTTCACGACCATCGTCATAGGATTTTCCGTCTTCTCCGTCGTGATCATACGCTCCTGCGCCCACACGCCGACCAACGAGTATCAGCCCGATAATCCTTTCACACTCTGCCGCTACCTCAGCCGTGAGCAGTACGGAAGCACTCCGCTGCTTTACGGACAGTATTTTGACTCCGACTACTACATCGAGGAGGACTGGTACTGGGCACCGATGGACGGGAAATACATCAAGGCTCCGTCTTTCGGAAACATAGTCTACAAGAGCGGCGACAAGATGCTCTTCCCGCGTATGTGGAACAGCGGGAACGGCGTGGACGACCGCTACAAGCAGTTCTACGGCTCATATATGAAGAACGGGGGCAAGAAGAGCGGGGGACAGTATCGCAAGCCCACATTCGGTGAGAACCTCAGTTTCTTCTTTGACTATCAGCTGAACTGGATGTACTGGCGCTACTTCATGTGGAACTTCGCCGGACGTCAGAATGATGTCCACAGCCCGAGCCCCGGAGAACTCTTCGAAGGCAACTGGGAGAGCGGCATCCCGTTCATCGACGAAATCCGCCTCGGAGACCAGAGCGACGCCCCAGACTACCTCAGGGACAACAAAGGCAAGAATCACTACTATATGCTGCCTCTGCTTCTCGGACTTCTCGGACTGTTCTTCCAGTTCGCGAGGGACAAGCGGGGCTGCTGGATCACTTTCCTGCTGTTTTTCATGACCGGTATCGCAATCGTGATCTATCTCAACCAGCCGCCGTTCCAGGTGAGGGAGAGGGACTATGCCTACGCCGGGTCGTTCTATGCGTTCTCAATCTGGATCGGTCTTGCCGTTCTGGCGCTGTGCACCTGGATTGAAGAACTGCTCTCATCCAAGAAAGTCTCTTCGGAGGCCGCCGGGACGGCAGTTTCCGCCGTCGTGACCGTTGTCTGCCTCGGAGTGCCTGCGCTTATGGGCGCCGAGAACTGGGACGACCACGACAGGAGCAACCGCCGTACAGCCGTAGAGATGGCCTACAACTACCTCAACTCCTGCGGGGAGAACGGCATACTCATAACCCACGGCGACAACGACACATTCCCGCTCTGGTATGCCCAGGAGGTGGAGGAGTGCCGACCGGACGTGCGCATCGTGAACACTTCGCTCCTCGGAACCGACTGGCACATTGACCAGATGAAATGGGCCTGCAACAAGTCCGCTCCCCTGGATCTTCAGGTGGGCCCGAGACAGTACCTCTACGGAACGAACGATTTTGTCCACATCTACGAACTCCGTGACAGCGCCGTACTCCTTTCCGACGTGATGCGCGTGTTCCGCCACCCTTCAGCGAAGGTTCCCCTCTCGTCAGGAAAGATGGTGGATTACATCTGTTCGCGCAAATTCATCGTCCCGGTGAACAAAGAAAATGTCATAAAATACGGAATCCTCGACAAAAAATACGAATCCCAGATTCCGGAATATATAGTGCTGACGATATCCCCGAAGAAGGACTATATCTCCAAGCCTGAGCTCTTTATGCTCGACCTGCTTTCGAACTATCAGTGGGACAGGCCGATACATCTCCTGAATATGGGAGGGGACCTGAATATGGGCATCAAGGAATACCTCGAATATGACGGGTTCTCCTACAAATTCGTCCCTATCCGCAACCGTCAGCGCACTTCGGAAGTCGGATTCGCCGACCCGGACAGGCTCTACTCCCTGATGAAGGATGTCTATAAGTGGGATGCCCTCGGACGTACCGACTACTATGCCGACAACCAGCATCTCTACACATTCTGCGGAGTTCTTTCGCAGCGGGCGCTCTTCGTGAACGTGGCGAAAGAGATGGTCAAGGCCGGCCACCCGGAGCGTGCTGTCGAGATGCTCGACAAGTGCCAGGAAAGCGTGCCGGAGGAGAACTATCCGCTGGACATCTACTATCTCGGCTACTCCAACGAGCTGATGGTTATGGATATGATCAATCTCTACTATGTCCTCGGCCAGAAGGGGAAGGCTTCAGACCTTGCCGGGCGCTTTGTCGAAAAGATGTTCCAGTCAGTGAATTTCTTCTTCGAGTTCTATGACTATGCGGAAGATGATTTCAACCGCGCCCGCGATATCGTTCTTATGGTTCAGGACATCGCAAAAGGAAACGGCGACAAAGAGATCGTCGCTCTCGTTGACGAGGGCTTCGACCGTCTCCGCGCCGACTATGGAGTGGAAGAACAGTGATTATCTCACTGACTGATCCGTTTTGTCTATTTTACTGACGAGGCGATGATCTTTTCAAGTCCGCTGCGGCCGATGCTGCCCTCGATGCAGATGAATGTGAATTCATCCTTCTCTTCTGCAGTCATCACGAAGCAGGTAACCGTGTCCTTGTCTCCGCTGGTGTAGATCCGGACCTGTTCCCCGTCCTCTTTGGCCTCCATCAGCAGTTCGAATTTTCCGCCGGAGATGAGCCTGTCGGCTTCTGCCTTCAGCTCTTTGTTCACCTTTGAATTCTCGCTGTCGAGGATATACATCCCGCTGAGTTCTTTCACGAGGGGAGCGATGTTTATATCCTCGTCCGGCATATCCAATTCCGGCAGATTCCCCATAAGACGGAACATTGACGGCGAGATGTAAACCGCGCTGACGTTCTGTCTGTCGGAAAACTTGTTGTAGATGCTTTTGCCGCTCTGGGCGTATGCCGCGGCGCTGATGAGTATGGCCGCCAGTATGCTTGCAAACTTTTTCATTTTTTCATTTTTTATTCCAGTGGTCCTTATGGCCCTCTGATGTTATTTTTTAAGGATTATCTGGTTGTTGTTCAGAATTTCGTGGGTCTTGTGCATTTTGGGAACGGCTGCGTCGGCAATGCTTTTCCCCTTGCCCACCTTGCTGCCTATCATCGCGAAGGTCTTCTCCACCTGGGCGTAAGCCTCTTCCGGGGTGCTGAATGTCTCCGCCGGGGTGCGGGAACTGTCGTAGAAGTTCAGTCCCACAATCACGGCCGCGACTGCCGCCGCTGCCGCAGGGATGAAAGCCCAGCGCCTCCAGACATTTTTCTGCGTCCGGTCTCCGGCCTCTTCGGCTTCCACGTTACGGGCCATCTCGAACGCAAGAATGCGGTTTTCAATTCCTTGCTCCAGATTTTCCGGCACGGCTACGGTTTCATCGTCCGCCATCCGTTCGAGGTCTTCCGGAGTCAGTTTCTCTATGTCTTCAATGGTTTTCATACGCTGGTAAACTGTTTTTCCTGTCAGTGGATCTCGCATCTTTCAATGCTTTTCCTGAGTTTTTTTCTTGCGCCGCTGAGCAGAACCCTCAGGGTCAGGTAGGGTATCCCTGTGTATTTTTCAATCTGTTCGTAGGACATTTCGTCCAGGACTTTCATTTTCAGAACCTTCCGCTCCCGCTCCGGCAGTTTTTCTATGGCATCGAATACGGCTTTCTCCCTTTCTCTCGCGTGGAGAGTCCCGTCTTCCGGCTGCGGCTCCGGTTCCACTCCGTCAAGGGAACTGCGGTCGCGGAGCCTTTTGCTTTTGAGACGGTCCAGGCAGCTGTTCCTGAGCAGCGTGAGGCACCAGGCCTTGGGATTCTGCACCTTTTCCGTCTCTTTTCCGCTCTGCCAGAGTTTCAGGTAAAGATCCTGAACGGCATCTTCCGCCTCATCCCGCGCCCCAAGCAGGCAGAACGCCACTCTGTAAAGCGCGTCCCTGAGCGGGAGATAGTCTGTTCTGAAAGTTTCCGGATTCATTTCCTGCAGCCGACGGGCGTTATAGACTGAACTTTTGGGAGTTGCCCCTGTTCAGATGCGACGGGTATCAGTTCTGCTGGTCTTTGGCGAGTTCCGCCATTCCTTCGGTACTGATGCATCCCCAGAAGCATATCATTTCACCGTCGTCCGGGCAATAGATGATCAGATCATTGACCGTTTTACCGTCGGCAGAGATATTCCCGTAGAACAGCACATCCTCGCCGTCGTCCTTGACGCTCATCAGAAGTCCGTCTTCGCCCATAATTTCGGTAAATTTTTCGCGGAATTCCGCCTTGACGGAGAAAGCGCAGTCTTCCATATCCACGATGGTGAGTCCTTTGAGCTCGTCCATCATTCTTGCGGCCTGTGCGGTGTCATCGTCCTCATCTGCAGCCGCCTTCATCAGAGAGATGGCGAAAGAACCGAGATTGATGGCTTCAAATCCCTTTTTCCTGTCGAACTCCTTTATGAGTTTCTTGACCTCCGTTTTGTGGGAGTCTTCCTTCGCCGCGCAGAAAGCGGCTGTGCTTGCGGTGAGCAGTCCCAGCCCGACCATTACGATGCATAAAATCTTTTTCATAATTACAAATTTAATAATTTTCTGATTTTTCGATACTTGCTTGTCTGTTTTCAGCTGTCTTCAATTCAGGCGCCACATATATGACGACAAACCCATCGGTTTGTTAAAGTAATTTGAGATTTTTTAGTATTTTTGTTCTTCCCTGAGGGGGTGCAGGGGTTCAGATGTAAAAAAAGTGCGTGGAATTTACCCCACACCAATACGGGTAACCCACGAACCCCCAACGCATTAGGGTACATGCGAAACTTAAATTGACAATATGAAGGTTGCGGTAGTAGGTGCCACGGGACTGGTTGGCACAAGGATGCTGGAAGTGCTCGCGGAGAGGAATTTTCCGGTGACGGAGCTTCTGCCGGTGGCTTCCGAAAAATCGGTCGGAAGGAAAGTGGTCTTCAAGGGACGGGAATATGAGGTCGTTTCTGCGGAAACGGCAATCGCTGCGAAGCCTCAGCTGGCTCTGTTCTCGGCCGGAGGCACGGTGTCGGGTGAACTCGCGCCGAAGTTTGCGGCCGTGGGATGCCGCGTGATCGACAATTCGTCCTTCTGGAGGATGGATCCGACGAAGAAACTGGTCGTCCCGGAAATCAACGGGGATGTAATAGAGGAAGGGGATATGATCATAGCGAATCCGAACTGTTCGACGATACAGATGCTGATCGCCGTCGCTCCGATCCATTATGAATACGGGATACGGCGTATCGTCGTGTCTACCTACCAGTCCGTCACGGGCACCGGCTACAAAGCAGTGAATCAGATGAATGCCGAACGGGGCGGAGCAAAGTGGGGCGAGTATCAGGCGGTGTATCCCTGTCCGATAGACCTCAACATTCTTCCGCATATCGATTCTTTCCTCGACAACGGTTACACGAAGGAGGAGATGAAGATGGTGAACGAGACGCACAAGATTCTCGATCCGGCTATCCGGGTCACGGCGACGACGGTGAGGGTGCCGGTGATGGGCGGACATTCCGAGTCCATAAATCTGGAACTTGAGAGACCGTTTGAACTGGAGGACGTACGTTCTGCGATTGCGGCGTTTCCGGGGGCCGTTGTGGAGGATGATCCGGCGAACAATGTCTATCCGATGCCCCTTAACGCGCTCGGAAAGGACGAGGTCTTTGTCGGCAGGATCCGCCGCGACGAGTCGGTTGAGAACGGGCTGAATCTCTGGTGCGTGTCGGACAACATCCGCAAGGGAGCTGCGACCAACGCGGTCCAGATAGCTGAACTGCTTTTGCAGTCCGGCTATCTGAACAGGTGATCCCTGTCTTATAATCATTAAGCTTATGTTTAGCAAGGAAATATATGTGAACCGGCGGGCGGAACTGCTCCGCAGGATGAAAGGCGAGAACGGAATCGCCGTGTTTTTGGGAAATGTCGAGGCTCCGGCAAATTACAGGGGGAATGACTACAAGTTCCGTCAGGACAGCACCTTCCTCTACTTCTGGGGAATTGACGAACCGGGTTTTGCCGCGTTGCTCGACCTTGAGACAGGGGCGGAGACGCTCTACGCCGATGATGTCGACATTGACGACATCGTGTGGATGGGACCCCAGCCGTCAGTGCGTTCGAAAGCGGAACTGATCGGTGCTGGTG
>CAVEHG010000074.1:0-7454 GCA_963615405.1 bacterium
TGGGTGGAGATTGTTTGTTCCAATGACGGTAAGCTTATGTCACGAGGCACCATTGCGGGGCTTTTCCGCCGGTTCTATGAGGGCGAATACCGCCAGTTCAAGACCATCGGGACGGGAATCGGGCTTTCGCTGGTGAAATCTCTGGTGACTCTGCACAAGGGGAGCATCTCCGTGGAGAGCAACGAACAGGTGCACAACCGCTTCATAGTGCGGCTGCCGATGGAAAGGGATGCGTATGCGCCGGAAGAAATCGACGAAAGCGTTGAGGGAGAAAGGGATATGCCGCTGGCGCTGACCCTCGACGAGACGGTGGTAAAGAGCGAAGAGGTGGTTCTTTTCGTGGACGACAGCGAGGATCTTACTGAACTTTTCGACGGAATTATGTCGCGCCGCTTCAATGTCCGCACCTGCAACAGCGCCGCCGAGGCTCTGGAGATTCTCGGCAAGGAGCACGTCGATGCGGTGGTCTCGGATGTTGCGATGCCGGGGATGGACGGACTGGAACTGTGTTCGCGCATCAAGGCGGACAGGAAACTCAGCCACATTCCGGTCATTCTCCTTACGGCCAAGACCGGCGACACCTACAGCATTGAGGGCTATCAGAGCGGTGCGGACGGCTACCTTACCAAGCCTTGCAACTACTCCGTCCTCTCTGCTCTCATCCACAATCTGCTGGAGAAGCAGGCCCGTGCGGACGCCCTGTCCGACGACAGGATGGTCTTTGAACTCAAGGATGTGGAATACACTTCGTCCGACAAGGTTTTCGTCCAGAAGGCGATGGATCTCGTGAACGCACACATCTCGGATTCGGAGTTCGACCTGCCGCAGTTCGCCGAGGCGATGGCGACTTCCCGCACGGTGCTCACCGAGAAGTTCAAGGAACTTCTTGGCACTTCTCCGATGCTTTTTCTTCTCAATGCCCGTCTGCAGGCCGCCTACAAGATGATTTCGGAGCGGACCGACAATTTCAGGGTCTCCGACATCGCGTATTCGGTAGGGTTCAGCGACGCGAAGTATTTCAGCAAGCGCTTCAAGGCAAAGTTCGGCATCTCCCCGAAAGAAATGAAAGAGACGAAATAGATGCGCTCCGCTTCGTTGCGCGCCTTTTTTAATCTATAGAGCGTGCGGCAATCTTTTCGGCGAGGGTGATGAAGGCCACGGAATCGGGACCGGTGCCGAGAGCTGCCGGGGTGCCGTTGTCGCCGTCCTCGCGGATGCTCTGGACGAGCGGAATCTGGCCGAGGAGCTCGATGCCGTATTTCTCAGCCATCGCCTTGCCGCCGTCTTTGCCGAAAATATAGTACCTGTTCTGCGGAAGTTCTGCCGGAGTGAACCACGCCATATTCTCCACAAGACCGAGAATGGGTTTGTTCACGCTTTCATTGCGGAACATATTCACGCCCTTTTCGACATCAGCGAGCGCCACGGCCTGCGGAGTGCTGACTATCAAAGCTCCGCTCAGGGGAATGTCGTGTACGAGGCTGATGTGGATATCCCCCGTTCCCGGAGGCATATCTATGAGGAGGAAGTCCAGTTCGCCCCAGCGCACCTGAAGAATCATCTGTTTGAGCGCGTTGCAGGCCATCGGACCGCGCCATATAAGAGCCTGTTCCGCTCTTGCGAAATAGCCGATGGACATCCATTTCACACCGAATTTCTCGATCGGCATAATCACGTCCTTCGGTTCGTCGCCGGGTTCGTCGCCCGGAATCTGGAACGAGCCCGGAACCTCATCTTCCGTGCCCGTCATTTTCGGAACGGACGGTCCGTAAACATCCGCGTCCGCAAGACCCACCCTGTAGCCGAGTCTGGCGAGGGCTGTTGCGAGATTGACCGCAACCGTGGATTTTCCGACCCCGCCCTTGCCGGAAGCGACTCCTATGATGTGTTTCACATTTGCCAGTTCCTCAAGGCCGAGGTCGAGCCCCGGCTTTTTCTTAGGCTTCGGCTCCTCTTTGATGACCGTGAGCACTTCCGCCTCCGAACCTTTCGGGCAGTGGCGCACGATTGCCGCCCTGGTGCCGCCGATGAGGTATTCCGCAAGCGGGTCGCGATGCCGGCTGAACCCGAGGGTGACGCTCACCCGCACTGCGCCCTCATCCGGATGCTGTGAAGCAGATACGTTCCCGGGCGCTTTCCCGGTTCCGTCTTTCTGCAGCGGCTCCACGGCGATTTTCTCCACCATTCCCAGCTCCACGATGTTCCTGTCGCCCTTTGCCGGGTGCTGCACATCCTTCAGATACTCAAGTATTTCCTTCTCAGTTACCATAACTTAAAATAGTTTTGCCCCAAAGCCATCTTCCTGTTTGTGCGGAGGGGAAGGGGGTGAATAAAAAGATGGGATACAAGGCGCTCGACGACACGAAAACCGCAGCAACCTTCCGGCCCAGAGGATTTTCGTTAGGAGAGTAACGCAGTAGACCGCCTTTTAGTCATCCCCTTACTTTATATCCATCTCGTCGAGCAGATACCCCGCCCCTCCCAACTTGTCGACAACAAACAGCACATAACGTATATCCACGTTTATGCACCTCTGGAGGTTCGGCTCGAACATTATGTCCGAACTCATGGACTCCCAGTTGCCGTCGAAGGCAAGGCCGATGAGTTCACCCTTCGCATTGAGCACCGGTGAGCCGGAGTTGCCACCGGTGATATCATTGTTGCTCAGGAAGCAGGCGGGCATACGCCCGTCCTCCATCGCATACCTTCCGAAATCCCCGTTCCGGTAAAGTTCTTTCAATTTCTCCGGGACCACGAATTCCCAGTTGTCCGGGTCTTCCTTCTCCATCACTCCGGCGAGTGTCGTATAGTATTCATACTCAACGGCATCGGCAGGAGAGTAGCCCATCACGTTGCCATAGGTCAGCCTCATCGTGAAGTTCGCGTCAGGGTAGGACGGCTGTCCCGCCTTCCATTCCAGCAAACCGGCGGTGTAGGTCTTTTTGCCCAGTTTCGCCTTTGCCCGCAAATCCGTGTTTTTCTCGCTGTTGCCGAAATATCTCGTCACGAATTCCTGATAGAGCCTGAATGCCGGATCCTTACGGAGAGAGGCGATTCCCTCCTTCGTTTCAAGCGCGGCTTTCAGAGCTTCGGAAGCCTTTTCTTCTGAAGTGAATGCGCTGTGGGTGAAAATGGTATCGACATATGCCTTCAGCGTCGCCTCGTTGAAATCAGGGATGATCCAGTTCTTGCTGTCGGTGTTCCGGTGGTAGAAACGGAGCATGGCTTCGGTGATTTTCCGGTCAGTAGGGAGCGAGTAGTCTTTATAGAACCCGTAGAGCTTGTCCAGAGCCGCGCCGAGAGCGAGAGTACTGTCGGAGGTTTCCTTCAGAGTGGAAAGATATGCGGCATAGGCAGTTACGGCTGCTGTTCCGATTTCGCAGCGATAGACGGATTCCGTAAGCAGAGTCAAAAACAGGTTCGTCTCGCTTGCCCCGTTCACAGCGTCGGCGATGTCATCAAGCGCTGAACCGTATTTTTTCGTACGTTCGGCATCAGCTCCGACCCATTCGCGGAAGGCCTGCTCGTCAGCCTCGGTTCTTTCGATGACATTCAGCTTTTCGAACGCCAGCTTCATTCCCTTCCATTTCTTCCATCCGTTTGAAGATCCGGTGTATTTGCTTGCATACTGGATTTTTACCTTCGGATCGGCGAGCATATCCTCCATCATCAGATTCTGGCGGAGTGTCCTTGCCGCGATGCGGATGTCGTTCTCGGCGAGCATCTCCTTGAGCTCAGCCGATGTCGCGAAGCGGTTCGTACGCCCCGGGTAGCCCATAATCATCGTGAAATCGCCTTCTTTCACCCCCTTCAGGGAAATCTTCAGGTGGTTTTTCGGATGGAGAGGCACATTGTCGGCGCTGTAGTCCGCAGGCTCGTTGTCCGCTCCGGCATAGACACGGAACATTGAGAAATCGCAGGTGTGACGCGGCCACATCCAGTTGTCGGTGTCCGCTCCGAATTTTCCGACAGAGGAAGGCGGCGCCCCGACGAAACGCACGTCGCGGTAGATTTTATAGACCACGAGGTAGTAGAGATTGTTGTTGTAGTACTGCACCAGCTCGGAGCTGCAGTTCGCGTGCTCTTTGTCGGATTCTGCGACGAGTTTCTTTTCGAGATCCGCAAGCGCCTTCGCCGCAAACTCGTCAACATTTGCGCTGTCCTTATACTCCTCCCTGGCTACGTTTTCGGCGGAAACCACAATGTCCGTCACGTCAGTCACTTCCTCAAGAAAGGTGACTGTCAGCCCTTTGCAGGGGAGTTCCTCGCTGCGGTTCATTGCCCAGAACCCGTTCTGGAGATAGTTGTGCTCCACGCTGCTGAGCGCCTGGATGTGGGAATATCCGCAGTGGTGGTTCGTCACCAGCAGTCCCTCGTCCGAGATGATTTCTCCGGTGCAGCCGCCTCCGAACTGCACGACGGCGTCTTTCAGCGACACTCCGTCAGCGTTGTAAATCTGTTTCGGTGAAAGTTTGCAACCGTGTTTTTTCAAATCTTTCGCATTCATTTTCTGGAGCAGCGGCAGCAGCCACATGCCCTCGTCCGCCGTCGCCGTGAAGGCGGAACCCATCAGAACGGCCAGCGCCGCAAGGGTTGAAATGAGGATCTTTTTCATATAATCAGTTCCTTATGATTTTAATTCCCAATATGCTCTTGTTTACTTAAGTTTCGCATGTACCCTAATTCGTTGGGTATTCGTGGGGTACCCGTATTGAGGGAGGGTAAATCCCACGCACTTTTTTTCTTCTGAACCCCCTGCACCCCCTGTCAGGGGGATTTTTTCGGCCTCACGGCCGGCGGGCAGAAGCCCTTGTCAAGTTTCGCATTGCGAAACTTGAGTTATTTACTTAAAAGAGCGTGGTCTCCAGCTCTTTGACGTGAAACGACTTCCGATGATACGGTGTGTACCCGTATTCCCGTATCGCCTCAATGTGTTCGGGTGTCGGATACCCCATATTCCTGTCCCATCCGTACCGGGGATATTCCTTCGCAAGACTGCGCATATATTCGTCTCTCCACGTCTTCGCGAGAACCGAGGCCGCCGCAATCGACGCGAAACGTCCGTCCCCGCCCACGAATGTACTCCATTTCATATTCTTCCACTGATGGATATGGTTTTTCAGCGCACCCCCTTCAAACGGGGCTGTGAGCGCGGCTTCCGGCAGACGGTCAATCGGCCTGAACCTGTTCCCGTCAATGATCAGAGCTTCGGGTTTCAGGTTCAGACGGACAGTCGCCCGCCACATTCCGACAATCGAGGCGTTGAGGATGTTGATTCTGTCAATCTCTTCGGCGCTCACGCATTCCACGGCCCAGGCGACAGCCTCTTTTTCGATTATCGGCCGCAGTTCGTCCCGCTCCCTTTCGCTCATCTGTTTCGAGTCGTTGAGCAGCGGATGGCTGAAATCAGGGGGCAGAATCACAGATGCCGCGAAGACCGGCCCGGCGAGCGGACCTCTTCCCGCTTCGTCGCAACCGGCCTCGATTACGTCCGGTTCAAAACGGACCGGCAGGCATCTGTGCTCTTTTTTCATCAGAATTTTGGCGCCCGGTTATTCGCCCCTGCAGGACAGATGAAGCTCGTCCAGCTGCACCTGGTCGATCTGCGACGGCGAGTCAATCATCACGTCCCGTCCCTTGTTGTTCTTGGGGAATGCGATGTAGTCGCGGATTGTCTCCTGCCCGCCGAAGAGTGCGCAGACGCGGTCGAAACCGAATGCGAGACCTCCGTGCGGCGGTGCGCCGAACTTGAAGGCGTTGATGATGAAGCCGAACTTGTAGTCAGCCTCCTCCTTGCCTATGCCCAGAACCTCGAACATCCTCTCCTGTACGTCAGCCTCGTGGATACGGATTGAACCGCCTCCGAGTTCGGTGCCGTTGAGAACGAAATCATATGCGTTGGCGCAAACCTTTTCGAGGTCTTCTTTTTTGTCGCTGTAGAAAAGGGAAAGATGCTCGGGCTTCGGAGCCGTGAACGGATGGTGCATCGCGTAGAAGCGGTTCGTCTCGTCGTCCCATTCCAGGAGAGGGAAGTCAACCACCCAGAGCGGCGCGAAATTGTGAGGGTCGCGAAGTCCCAGCCTGTTGCCCATCTCTATGCGGAGCACTCCGAGCTGGGTCTGGGTCTTTCTCTTCGGTCCGCAGAGCACGAGCACGAGGTCGCCCTTTTCCGCGCCCGTTTTTTCGGCGATGCCCTTCAGCTCGTCAGGAGTGAAGAATTTGTCAACCGAAGACTTGATTGTCCCGTCTGCGTTGAACTTTATATAGACAAGTCCCTTGGCTCCCACCTGCGGCCTCTTGACCCATTCGGTGAGTTCGTCAAGCTGTTTGCGGGTGTATTCCGCGCAGCCCGTGACGGCGATCGCACCGACATATTCCACTCCGTCAAACACTGAGAATCCGTGCCCCTGGGCGAGGGATGTGATTTCGTGGAGCTTCATTCCGTAGCGGATGTCCGGCTTGTCTGAACCGTAGTTGTCCATCGCGTCGTACCAGCTCATCCTCGGGATCGGGTTCGGGATGGTCACGTCGAGCACGTTCTTGAAGAGCGTCCTCATCATTCCCTCGAAGGTGTTCAGCACATCCTCCTGCTCCACGAACGACATCTCGCAGTCGATCTGCGTGAATTCCGGCTGGCGGTCGGCCCTGAGGTCCTCGTCACGGAAGCAGCGCACAATCTGGAAATAGCGGTCGTAGCCTGCGACCATCAGCAGCTGCTTGAAAGTCTGCGGGGACTGCGGAAGGGCATAGAACTGTCCCGGATTCATTCTGGACGGCACCACGAAGTCGCGCGCCCCCTCCGGAGTCGATTTGATGAGGTAAGGCGTCTCGATTTCGAGGAAGTTCTGGGCGTCGAGGTAGTTGCGGACCTCGTGCGCAATCCTGTGGCGGAGTTCAAGCGCCTTGCGGAGAGGGTTGCGCCGCAGGTCGAGGTAGCGGTACTTCGCGCGGAGCTCCTCGCCGCCGTCGCTCACGTCCTCAATCGTGAACGGAGGCGTCAGGGCCTTGTTGAGCACCTTGATTTCAGAAAGTTCAATCTCGATGTCTCCCGTAGGCATTTTCGGGTTCTTGCTCGACCTCTCGACAACCTTTCCCGTCGCCTGGATCACATATTCCCTTCCCAGGGATCCGGCAGTCTGCGCAAGTTCCCCGGCAGCGGTCTCCTCAACCACAAGCTGAGTGATTCCATATCTGTCGCGAAGGTCGATGAAGGTCATTCCTCCGAGTTTCCTGCATTTCTGCACCCATCCGGCAAGCGTCACCGTCTGTCCGGCATCGGCAAGCCTCAACTCGCCGCAAGTTTTTGTTCTGTACATATGCTGTGTTTTAAATTTTCAAAAAATCCCACAAATTTAACAAATAATTGTGGATATATTTTTTAAATTTGCAAGACTTGCCTTTTGCGGGCGGAGGCTCTCCGGCGCGGGCGAGGTTGAAACTGACACACTAATAAC
>CAVEHG010000075.1:0-7422 GCA_963615405.1 bacterium
GTGCGAAACTTGACAAGGGCTTCTGCCCGCCGGCCGTGAGGCCGAAAAAAATCCCCCGGCGCTCAAGCGCCGTGCGGAGAACAGCGAAGCGAGGGCTTTGTGTGATAGTGCGCACGGAGCACGATTTCCCCTTTTAGGGGACGGAAGGGGTAAAATGCAGGGTGCAGGGGGTTCAGAAGTAAAAAAAAGTGCGTGGGATTTAACCCACCCCATACGGGTAACCCACGAAAACACAACGCATTAGGGTACATGCGAAACTTAAATTTCTATAGCTATGGAAGGAACAGCAACGGTCGTAAAACACACGGGCAGTCACTATCTTCTGGCGCAGCTTCCCTTCTGGAAGCTGTTCCCGGCGGTGCTGCGCGGAAAAGTGCGGCTGAACGGCAACTCCGCCACCAATCCCGTGGCGGTGGGCGACAGGGTCGAGTTCCACGCTGACGGAGACTGTCTTGAAGACGGTAGCGTTCCGGCCACCGAAAAGGCTCCGGCAGCCATCACGGCCATCCTTCCACGCCGCAACTACATCATCCGCAAGTCGGTGAACCTCAGCCGTCAGGCGCATATCATCGCCGCCAATGTGGACCGAGCCTTCATCGTGGTCACCCTCGCCTTCCCGGAGGTGAAGCTTCCGTTTGTCGACAGGCTGCTCGTCACCTGCGAGGTCTATGGGGTGAAGCCCGTCATAGTTCTGAACAAGATTGACATAGTCAACGAGTTTCCCGATGAGTTCGCGGAGACTCTCGCGAATTTCAGACGGATTTACTCCGGCGCGGGCTACCGCATCCTTGAAGTCTCGGCAAAAACGGGAGAGGGCGTGGACGAACTCCGCTCCCTGTGCCTCGAACGGCCGTCTGAAGAAGTCCCGGGGTTTCGTCCCGAAGTTGTGAAACCGTCACCGGAAAAAGTGGAAACATCTGGCCGGATGCCCTGCATATCCCTTTTCTCAGGGGTCTCCGGAGTGGGGAAATCCTCGCTCATCAAGGCTTTGGACCCTTCTCTGGACCCACGTACCGGACAGATTTCCGAGGCGCACCTCCAGGGCCGGCACACCACCACGTTTTATGAAATGTACCCCCTCTGCGGAGGCGAGGGCTGCATAATCGACACTCCCGGCATACGCGGATTCGGGCTCGTGGATCTTGAACCGGAGGAGATATCCCTTTATTTTCCGGAAATGCTTAAGGCTTCCGAAAACTGCCGGTTCACCCCCTGCACCCACACGCACGAACCGGGATGTGCCGTGAAGACCGCGGTGGACGGGGGGACGATAAGCCCGGAAAGATACGCATCCTACCTCGGAATGCTGGAAGAGTATACGAAGTACCGGAAATGACGAGAAAAAGCATAAACAGGGAAATATTCAGGCTGGCGATCCCAAGCATACTCGCCAACATCACCGTGCCTATCGTGGGAATGGTGGACATCGCCGTTGCCGGACATCAGCCTGCCGGGGGAATCTCAGCCGCCACATTCATCGGAGGGGCGTCCATCGGCTCGATGCTCTTCGACCTGCTCTACTGGAACTTCTCTTTCCTGAGGGTCGGAACCGGCGGAATGACCGCACAGGCCTACGGGAGGGGCGACACGCGCGAGTGTGCCAACATCCTCACGCGCGGACTTGGAATTTCCCTCGGCGTCGCGCTTCTGTTCTGGATCTTTCAATGGTTTTTCGTGCAGCTCGCATTTCTCTGTGTCGACTGCACTCCGGAGGTGAGGGAACTCGCCACAAGATATTTCTACATCAGGATTATGGCCGCGCCGGCTACACTGAGCCTTATGGCGTTCAAGGGCTGGTTCATAGGGATGCAGGACGGGATAAGCCCGATGATTACGGATCTTGTGGTGAACGGAGTGAACATAGCCGTCAGCATATTCCTTTCCCTCGGGTTCTCCGTCGGCTCATTCGCTTTCGACGGAATCGGGTTCAGCGGAATCGCGTGGGGGACGGTCATCGCACAGTACTGTGGAATGCTTGTAGCCGTGGCGATTCTGCTCGGCAAGTTCCGCGGGAAAGTATTCTCCGGGTACGGGCGGAAGGATGTGAGAGACGCTTTCCGGGGAGGGGAAACCCGCCGCTACTTCACGATGAACGCCGATCTGGTCGTCCGCTCGCTGAGTTTCATCGGCATCTATGTCAGCTTCTCTGTGATTGCCGCTCATTTCGGGGATATGCCTCTGGCAATCAGCTCGATAATGCTTCAGGTTCTTCTCCTTTTCTCCTACTTCACAGACGGGTTTGCCTATGCGGGAGAGGCTATGACAGGAAAGTATATCGGTGCCGGAAACCGCCGCGGACTTCGCCTTACTGTGCGCTACACCTTCATCTGGTCCGCTCTCGTGTCTCTGCTTTTTATGGTGTTCTACCGTTTCGGCGGAGAATGGATGCTTGAAATTATGACCTCCGACCGGACTGTCATCGACGGCTGCGCGCCATATATGTTCTGGCTTATGGTGATGCCGGTCTTCGGCTGTGTGGCCTTCACCTGGGACGGGATTTACATCGGAGCGACGGCGGCCCGCCCGATACGCAACACTATGCTGCTTTCCACCGCGGCCTTTCTCGCCACCTATTTCATCCTTGAGGCTGTCTCGGATCCGGACGGAGTGATGGCCGTGCACCTTCTTCTCGCCGCCTATTTCGTGCACCTTGTGGTCCGGGCGGTCGTGCTGACCTTCGACTACCGGCGCACGGTGCTTTCACGGGTGCCGCAGGAAGTCTGAAAAGTGAAAAATTGCAAATAAAGTTTCGTGAGGCGAAGAAGCTGCCTTGAAATTCAATTTATAGACTACGATGCAGGAAAACACTGGAATACACAGGGAGATAGAGAGAAAATTTCTCGTTCCCGGAGAGGATTACAAAACAGAGGCATATGACTCGACACACATTGTGCAGGGTTACATCTGCCGTTCTCACGGGCGCACGGTACGTGTCCGGGTGCGTGGAGACAAGGCTTTCCTGACAATCAAGGGAGGCAGTTCGGCATCCGGGATGTCGCGGCTTGAGTGGGAGAAGGAAATCCCCGTGGAGGAGGCTCTGCAGCTGATGCAGCTTTGCGAGAGCGGCATCATAGACAAGACCCGTTGGCTCGTGAAGGCCGGAGACCATGTGTTCGAAGTTGACGAGTTCTTCGGAGACAATGAGGGACTTGTAGTTGCGGAAGTGGAACTGGGCAGCGAAGACGAGGAGTTCGAACGTCCGTCCTGGCTTGGGAAGGAGGTTACGGGAGATCGCCGCTACTACAATTCTTCCCTCGTCGAATTCCCCTTTAAAGAATGGAAGAGATGAGCATCTACAGTTTCTTCAGGATAAGCCGTCCGGCTGCCTGTCAGGTGCCGGAAGGGGAGACTGACCGGACCTATAGGGAGGTGCGCCGAAGCACATTCCTCGGAGTCACAGTCGGTTACAGTCTCTACTATGTGTGCCGGATGTGCTTCAGCGTGGTGAAACAGCCGCTGATTGACGGGGGAGTGCTGACGGAGGGTGAACTCGGACTGATTGGCTCTGCACTGCTTCTGATTTATGCTTTCGGGAAATTCATCAACGGATTCATTGCCGACTATTGCAATATCCGCCGGTTTATGGGCATCGGGCTGTTGCTTTCGTCCGTCGTGAACCTCGTCATAGCTCTGCTTGGGGTTGGGGTGACGAAATCCGGGGTGTCCCACGCCACTCTTTTCTGCTCTTCCGTCATATTCTGGGGCGCGAACGGCTGGTTTCAGTCGATGGGACCCGCCCCGGGAGTCATTAGTCTGTCCCGCTGGTTCCCGCAGTCTCGCCGCGGCACATTCTACAGCATATTCTGCACAAGTCCGTATATCGGCGAATTCATATCCTTCGTCCTCATCGCCGCCGTCGTCGCTTCCTTCGGGTGGGAGTGGGGATTCCTGCTCGCGGCAATCATCGGTTTTGCCGGTTCTCTGCTTATCTTCTTGACTGTCAAGGATACACCTGAGAGCTGCGGACTTCCTTCCGTCCAGAAACTTTCCGGCGAAGAGATGAAACCCGAAGACTCGATGAGGACGATAAGCCTCCAGAAAAGGGTGTTGAGGCATCCGGGGATATGGATTATCGCCGCATCGTCCGCATTCATATACATAACGAAATATGCCATAACGGGTTGGGGCGTTCTCTTCCTCCAGAAGGCGAAACTATTTTCTCTGGAGGAGGCTTCGGGCATCATCGCAGTGGCCGCGCTCGTCGGAGGACTGCTGGGCACCGTTTCAGCCGGGTGGATTTCCGACAGGCTGTTCAACGGGGACAGGATGCGTCCCGCCCTGTTTTCCGGGATTCTCGGAATCGTGACTCTGTCGCTTTTCCTTTTCACTGGGGGAGGATTTGTCCTGAACACGGTCTGGATCACTCTGTTCAATTTCGCGATGGGTGTGCTATACTGCATCGTGGCGGGACTGATGGCAATAGATATCGTGCCGCGCAAGGCCACTGGGGCGGCTCTCGGAGTGGTCGGCGTGTCAAGCTATGCGGCGGCGGCCCTTCAGGACATCGCGAGCGGCTACCTCATCCAGGAGAGCGGAAGCGACTTCACTGCGGTGTCGATTTTTTGGATTGTTGCCGCTTTTTTGGCAACTTTGCTTCCGGTTCTGAACTGGAGCAAGTTGAAAAACCGCCAATATTGAGAAAACCAGTAATAACATAACACAATGACTGTAACCATATCACTCGAATACTGCACCAGATGGGGGGAGTCCCTCGTTCTGTGCCTCGGAAAAAAAGAAATCCCAATGATGTCTGACGGCCTCGGAAGGTGGGGAGTTACGCTGAAAAATGTGCGGGCTGAGGCATTGTCGCAATACAATTTCAAGGTTCTTCAGAATGGGGCGGTCATCCGCAGAGAGTGGCGTCACCATTCTCTTCTGCTTTCCGGAGTCTCGTCTTCCACATCCATAACCATACGCGACCGCTGGCAGGATGCCCCGGAGGACGCTCCGTTTTATTCGTCGGCTTTCACCCGGGGGATTTTCTCGCGCTCTGCCGGGGGTGCATCCAGGGGGACAGCTGCATCTGCCGGTGCGGCAGCGTCAGTCCGCAAGTCCGGCGGCGAAAACGGCACCGCTCTTCTTGTGGCGAATGTCCCTGTGATCGCACAGGACGAGGTTCTCTGTATCGCCGGAACCGGCGAGGGTATGGACAACTGGCGGAAGATGATACCTTTGGACGACAGCTGTTTCCCGCAATGGAAAATCGCGGTGGACGCAGCGGAGGATTTTGAATATAAACTTGTCATCGCAGACCGCGCCACGCTGACTCCGCGGCAGTGGGAAGAGGGAGAAAACAGAGTCTGCACAGTTTCAGGGGAAGGGTTTACGGTTCTCTCTGACATCTCCCACCGTTTCGGCCTCCGCCGCTGGAGAGGGGCCGGTACTGCAATCCCGGTGTTCTCGCTCCGCAGCGGGGACGACTTCGGCGTCGGCGAGTTCCTCGACCTCAAGAAAATGGTGGACTGGGCCGCGAAGACAGGTCAGTGCGTGCTCCAGCTTCTTCCGGTTAACGACACAATGATGACCGGAACCTGGCAGGATTCATATCCCTACAACGCCAACTCCACCTTCGCCCTTCATCCCCAATTCATAAACCTTGCGGCCGCCGGAGTCCCGGAAACTCCTGAATACAAGACTCTTCAGTCCGAACTCAACTCCCTGCCGCAGGTGGATTACGAAAGGGTGAACAACGAGAAGACCCGCCTTCTTCGCGAAGCTTACTCGAAGACTTTCGCAAAACTCTCCAGAACAGCTGCCTACAAGGCCTTCATCGCGGCAAACCGCGACTGGCTCGAACCGTATGCGGCGTTCTGCTCGCTCAGGGACAGTTTCGGAACTGCAGATTTCAGCAAATGGAAAGGCTATGCCAAATACTCGGCGTCCAGGATTGCGAAATATTGCACCGAACACCGCTCCGAAACGGATTTCCATTGCTTTGTCCAGTTCCACCTCGACCGTCAGCTTTCCGAGGTCCGTGAATATGCCCACTCGAAGGGAGTCGTGCTCAAGGGTGACCTCCCGATAGGAATCTCGCGTACCAGCGTAGATGCCTGGCAGTATCCCAAGCTTTTCAATATGGACCAGTCCGCCGGTGCTCCGCCTGACGCATTCGCAGCGGAAGGCCAGAACTGGGGCTTCCCGACCTACAACTGGGACGAGATGGCAAAGGACGGATTCGCGTGGTGGAAGGCAAGGATGAGAAAGATGGGCGAATATTTCGACCTTTTCAGAATTGACCACATTCTCGGATTTTTCCGTATCTGGGAAATCCCTGTCGGCGTCAAGAGCGGCCTTCTGGGACATTTCCGTCCGGCTTTGCCATACCCTGCGGAGGAACTCGCCTTCGACGGTTTCGATGTGGCCTCCGGCGCGTTCGTGACTCCGCCTGCGGATGACCCGACTGATGTCCTTTTTGTTGAGGACCCTGTGATGAAAGGCTACTGGCATCCGAGAATCGCGGCCCGGAACACTCAATCCTACCGCAGTCTGGATCCGCAGCGTCAGAGCGCCTTTGACCGTCTGCACGACGACTTCTTCTACCGCCGTCACAACGATTTCTGGCGTGAGTCCGCTATGCGCAAGCTTCCGTCCCTGCTTCACGCAACGGATATGCTTGCCTGCGGAGAGGATCTTGGAATGATCCCGGACTGCGTGGCCTCAGTGATGGAGGAACTGAAAATCCTTTCTCTCGAAATCCAGCGGATGCCGAAGAGCACAAGCGTCGAGTTCGGCGATCCGAAACATTACCCGTATCTCTGCGTTTGCACAACTTCGACCCACGATATGAATCCGATACGGGCCTGGTGGGAAGAGGACAGGGAGGTTTCCGGCAGGTTCTATCACCTGTACTGCGGCGGTGAGGCTCCATGGTTCTGCGAGCCGTGGCTCTGTGAAAAGATAGTGAAGGACCATCTTGAATCTCCGGCGATGCTCACGATCCTCCCGCTTCAGGACTGGCTCTCCATCGACGGCGACCTCAGAGTTTCCGACCCTCACTCCGAACGTATCAATGTCCCGGCCAACAGCCGCCACTACTGGCGCTACCGCCTGCACCTCCCGATCGAGGACCTCTGTAGGGCGGATGCCTTCAATTCCCGCCTGATCGGCCTCATTTTTCATAGTGGAAGATAAATGTGAATTTATGAACGATATTGAGAAATTACCGCACAGAGCGGTGCCAGAGGCCTGTCGATGAAAAAGTGCGGAAAGCAGGACCAAATTTTTGGGGTCAAGAATGTAAAGTGTAGAATTCATTCCGCAATTATGGGTATATTTATCCTATGAATTACGAAAAAGGGAGTAGTATGAAACAGGACGGTTTGACGGTTACGGCTCCGGGGGGAGCGGCAAGGGTGCTGCTGCACACCTGCTGCGCGCCGTGCTCTTCGGCGATTGTGGAGTGCTTGCTCCGGAGCGGGATAA
>CAVEHG010000076.1:0-4808 GCA_963615405.1 bacterium
CTTGTAGACTGTGACGGTATATTCGGCTTCGTTGGCGATTTCCAGCGAAGTCTCAATCTGACCGTATTCCTTGAAAGAGAGTATCTGCTGTCTGAACTCGGTGGGAAGAATGTCGCTGTAGTCGTAGTTCACGTCACGGCACGAAGACACAAGGGTCAATATCAGGAGTGCGGGCAGCAAAAATCCGCATAATTTATTTTTCATGTCTCTAAGTATTTATTGTTGAGGATTATTAATAGCCCGGAGCCTGCACAAGCTGCGGATTACTGTAAATCTCGGAAGCCTTGACGGGTAAGAGGTACATTCTGTTGCTCCACTGGAACGGCTGATCCACCTTGACCGGCACATTGAATTCGGCGAAAGTCGGATTCACCTTTTCTGTGGCATTCAACCCCTCGTAGAGGCCCGCCTTGAATTTCTGCGGAGCAATCAACCAGCGGCGTGCATCGTAATAACGGTGAGCTTCGCCGAATAATTCCACGTAACGCTCGTTCTGAATCCAGTCCATAAGAGACCTGTTCACCAAGTCAGACTCAGTGAGCGCGGGTATTCCGGCCCTCTCGCGAATTATGTTCAGGTAATCCAGAGAATTCGCCGTATTTCCCAGCTGCGCCTCGCACTCGGCAAGGTTCAGATACAGTTCAGCAAGTCTGAAATAGAAGGCAGGGACCTCAACATGGTAAATCTGGGCAGTGGCATACCAGACATAGTCAGGCTGCACAAACTTCTTGAACGCATAGCCGGTGACACTGTTGTCCCGGTTGAATTTGTCAGGATTGTAGCCGTGTCGGTTGCCGTTGCGCATCTCAAGATATGTAGGATTGCCGTTGTTCGTCTTCTGTCCGTACTCTCCACCGTCGAAGCCGATATTCGCATAAAAACGGGGTTCGCGGTGAGTGTTCAGATTGATCACGTCCTCATGACCGGCATAGCCGGCGGACTCGAACCATTTGTCGGCAGGCAGCACCGGATCATTTTCGAGGAACTTGCCATTTTCGGTGTAGAACATCTTGACGGCATTCAGAAGCGGAGCCATTGCACAGCCGCCGCCATATACAAAGCCGGTATTGAGCGCAACCATCGCGTGCGGCTGACAGTCCTGAGGATTGTTCGTGAAATAATTGTTGATGCATCCCCAAAGCAGTTCGTGGTTGCCGTCCACTTCGCAGGTATTCATCAGAAAACTCAGCTGCATAACCTTCTTCTTGAAGTCATCCGACACTTCCGGAATGTCGGGAAGCCCGAGTTTCTTCTGTTCGCGAAGAATTTCTGAAGTCTCAAGGCTGAACAGCGACCTTTCTCCTGTTGTCAGGGCATACTCCAGAGCCTCCAGGTTGGCCTCATAGGCCTTCTGCCATTTGTTCGCGTCGAAAGTGTGGCTGACGAGCTCCTTACCGTAACCCGGAGTCTCATAATTCGTGTTGGCCCAGTCAGGATAAGGGAAGCTGCCATTCCAGAGAGGAGATGCTGCATACAGAAGCAGGCGGGCCTTGACGGCCTTGCAGGCGACAGACGTGGCTCTCCCTATGTTGCTGTTATCCCAATTGGCAGGCAGACCTTTCTCGGCTTCGTCAAGCCACTGACAGATGCGGTCGACACAATAATCAAAGTGCGAACGTCCCGGCATTTCATCCTTGGTGGTTGATGTAGGATAGTAACGGTCAATGATAGGAATCGGGCCATAGAGACAGAGAAGACGGAAGTGGTCGTAGGCTATAAGGAATTTGATTTCGCTCTTCCATAAAGCCCGATCTTCGGCAGTAACCTCGAGCGGATCGGTTTCATCAAGCCTCTTAATAAACTGATAACACTGACCGATTCCGGTATAGACGAGACTCCAGGGTAGATCATATACCGACCAGTTGGAAGTATATGTCGCGGAAAGCGTATTCCAACTGGCCTGTTGACCTGTGCGCCCCCAAAGATAAGGGTTAACAGTCTCATCCACAGAGGTCTCGACGCCACCGATGTTGTTGTAGCCGTTGTACTGTGCGACGGAACTGTAGCAGGAATACAGGTAGTGTATTGCATCAGTCTTGGTCTTTAGCATATCGTCCTCGTCGACAGTTTCGACTGGAACGACCTCAAGATAGTTGCAGGAAGATATGCCAGCAATGAGCAGTCCGGCTGTAAGCAGTTGTACGAATATATTGGTTTTCATAATGTTCCGTTCTTTTAGAATTTGATTTGGACGCCCAGATTGGAGGTAAACTGCAGAGGATATGCTGACATCGAGAGCTCCGGATCCCAGAGCTTGAACTTGCTCCATACGGCGATATTGTCAAAGTTAAGGTAGAAGCGGAACCACTTGTAGGTGTATCCGAATTCAAGAGTCTTGAAGCGGATGAAATTGCCGTTTCTGAGCCAGTATGTACTTGGAACGTAGTTGTTGCTTATCTGCCCGTCAGTCACTCCGAGGCGTGGATATGCCGCATTAGGATCAGGATTTTTCTCAGACCAGTAGTTGTCGGCAACCCACTGGACAAGGTTGCGGTCCTGATTGACATCGCCTGTGCAGAATGGGTAGAGAGTGTTGATCATTATCCTTCTGAGAGCGGAACCTGTAAAGAACGCGCCGGCATCGAAGCCTTTGTAACTGAAGCTTAGGCCGAGCCCATACTGGATGGCCGGAGTGCTGCCATAGCGCGAAATCATAACTTGGTCTTCGCTTGAAATCAGGCCATCGCCGTTGACATCACGATAACGGATATCGCCGGGCATCGTAACGCTTCCAAGGGTGAGCTGGCTGGGGCTATTGTCTATCTCTTCCTGACTGGAGAACAGTCCCTCGGCTATGTAGCCATAGGTGGCGGCAAGCGGTTTGCCCGTCTTGGTCTGCCATACGTAAGGGTAGTCCGGTTCGTCAACATAGACATATTTGTTCTGGGTGTAAGTGAAGCTGCCGCGGAATTCAAGGAACATATCCTTTATCGGACTGGTCTTCCAGTTGGCACTCACCTCCACACCCATATTGTCAACTTTACCGATGTTGCTCCATGGAACAGCCGAACCTGTACCCATTATTGAAGGCCACGAAGCCCGCTGCATCAGAATGTCGTAACGTCTGTCATAGAATCCGTCCACTACAATGTCAACTTGATTGAACAGCTGCATATCGATACCTACGTCCAGTTTTTTTGCTTTTTCCCAGCAGGCGTTGTCGACGGCATACGACAGGAAACTTGGACCGTTGTAAGTTGTGAGCATACTGTCATTTGCTCCGGTAGAGAAGGTGTACCCGGTGCGCAAAGCCACCGTGTTGCGGTACAGGAAGTGGGAAGCGCCGGCAAGAAGTCCGGTTTCATCGCTTCCTACGAGACCATACGAGCATCTGAGTTTGAAATGGGAGATCACCTTGGAAATCGGAGCCCAGAAATTCTCGCCGCTCACGACCCAAGCGAGGGACATTGCCGGGAACAGTTCGAAACGGTTGGCGGCCTCGATGCGCTCGGTGCCGTTGTATCCAAAATTGAATTCTGCGAAATATTTGTTTTTATAGCCGTAGGTGGCGCGGCCTGACAGTCCCTGATTGCGGTTGGGAAGCACATCATTGCGGTATTCGCGCATCATATACATCAGCATCGCTGACACGGAATGGCCTTCGAACGTACGGCTGTAATTCAGACGTGCATCCATATAGAAGGTACGATCGGCGTAACGGTTGATTCCTCCCTGACTGATATGGTCGGTGCCTTCCCTGAGGAGCTGCAACTTGTAGTAGCCCGGGTCCGAAGGATCCCAGATTTCAGTCACGGCTCTGTAATAAAAAGGAGTGATAGTGTTGGTGTACGACGACTGTGCGTAGCTTTTCATGTTTACGAGAGCCGTTGCACTGAGACCTTCGGTTATGAATGACAAGTCCTGATTGAGCTTGAGCATTGCGTTAATAGTGGAAAAATTGGTCTCACTGAAGGAACTCATCATATTGGCATACGGGTTCAGACAAAGCTTTTGTCCGGAAAGTATGGAACTGCCGAAACGGATGTGAGTATCTCCCTCCTCTGCCGGGAAAGTGGCAGGAAACGATACCGGGTTTGCATCGTAAACAGCATAGAATATGTTGGATGTCGACTGACCGGGGCCCTTGTTGTTGCCGAACTGGGCATTGATATGCAAGTCAATCACCATCGAGTCATACGGTTTGTACGACAGGTTGTTCTGAAAAATATAGTTCCAGTTGTTTATGTTGCTGTCGATCGAATAAGTTTTGGGGACTTTCAGGATACCGGAATCGTGGTTGACCTGAAGTCCCATATAGTAAATCACCTTGGAACCTCCGCCCTGCAGGTTGACGTTCATCCTCTGGCTGGTGGAAAACTTATTGAACATCAGATCGTACCAGTCAACATCCGGATAAACATAAGGGTTGATCCCATCGCGGGTGTACCCTATTACGGCATTGGAATATTTGGGAGTGGAATTGGGGCTGCGGCTTAGCAGAGCCTCGTTGTAGACCTGCATCCAGGTCGCACCGTCAGTGTATTCAATCATATTGACAGGTACCTGAAAGGAGTTTTCCAACTTGAAGCTGACTTTGGCGCGGGTGTTTTCCACACCTCTCTTTGTAGTCACGAGCATCACCCCGTTGGCACCGCGGGCTCCATAAATTGCGGTTGCAGACGCGTCCTTGAGGATAGAGAAACTTTCTATAGACTCTGAGGGAAGACGGTTGAGGTCATCGGTGGAAATCTCGACATCGTCGAGAAGAATCAGAGGTGTTGCTCTTCCGCCGAATGTTCCGATACCGCGGATATAGAATTCTGATGCGGCACCAGGCTCTCCACTGTTGGTCTTCGCGATTACTCCCG
>CAVEHG010000076.1:4818-7387 GCA_963615405.1 bacterium
CTCCCGAAAGTTTTCCGGCGAGGTTGCTTGTAAGAGAAGACGATGGCGATTTTATTACATCGCCCTCAATCGTCGAGATGGAACCGGAAATGGATATCTTCTTCTGTCTTCCGGCACCAACGACGACGCTGCCTTCAAGCATCGTATTGTCCCCCTGCAGTTTAACGCTGATGACACCGATGTCTCCGATTGAAAGTTCCTGCGTGATATATCCGAGACAGGAGACGAAGATATCGGTATTCTTGAGAGGAAGTTCAATCGAAAAACGGCCGTCAATATCTGTGGATGTTCCCGCATCGGTTCTGCCCTTGATTCCGACGACAACTCCCGGCAGAGGTTCTCCGCTGTCAGCGTCAACCACAACACCTATAAGGGTGTGGGTACCCCCGGAAAGTTTGCCTTTGCCGACGGCCGGTTTGACGGCGTTTTTGAGGGAAATCTGCCTTCCCTCGATGGTGAATGTCACATCGGTACCGGAGAAGATTGTCTTAAGAACACTCTCAAGACTTTTGTCTTTTGCCTTGACTGTCACCTTTCGTGAGAGGTCAAGGCTCTCGTCATAGACGAAGAGATAGCTTGTCTGTTTCTCGATATCGTCCAAACAGCTTTTGAGTGTCGCATCTTTCCTGTCAATGGAGACCGTGACGCTCTGGGCTACGGCAGTCCCGGAGAAGAACAGCAGTGTGCAGAGAAGTGCGGCAAAGAATTGAATCCGCCTTCCGTGCGAATGGTCAGTTACAGTCATTGTTTTTTGTGTTATAATTATTTTATCCACAACAATGGTGGACGGTATATTGGCAGGCCAGGGGGGCGTTATCTGATGTACACCCGCCTGCAGTCGTAATCCATTTCAAATGAATGTTCAGTGCCGGAGAGTATGACGCGCAGGGCGTGTTCAAGACCGTCGGAGATGCGTATCTTTCCGCGGCTTCTCACGACAGGCTCGGCGCCTTCAGTCACTATCTTCACGTCGTATACTCTTTCAAGTCTTGACGCGAGGCTTGCGAATGACGGAGTGTTGAGGGAAAGTATGCCCTCAGTCCACAGGCAATCATCGATGCCTTTCATTTCGTCAGTGCACAGTTTTCCATCCCGAAGTTCCGCAATCGACCCCGGAGCGAGGACTACAGTTTCATCTCCGCTTGAGACCCTCACTTTTCCCCGGTACAGAGCCGTGGAAAATGCTCCGGTTTCTTCTTCGGCGAGCACACTGAACTTTGTCCCGAGCACCTCCACATCTCCAGCAAAGGTGCTGACCACGAATGTTTTACAGTCATCTCTATGCGTAACGTCGAACACTGCCTCTCCTGATAGAGTGACACGGCGCTCCCCTCCCGTGAATGCCACGGGATATTCGAGGGTGGAACCACCTGCAAGCCAGACTTTGGTGCCATCCTGAAGGGTTAAGTCCACAGTCTGCCCCGCCTGGGAACTGAATGCGACGGTCTGCTCAGCGAACCGGGAAATCTTCCACGAACTGTAGAGGTAGCCCGCTCCGAAGACAAGGGCCGCACAGGCAGCGGCGACGGCCGCATAGCGGAGCACGAGACGGCGTACCTTTCCGCTCTTTTTCGCCTCGGCCGGGGCATGAAGAACAATGGCGTTGAACGTCTCGTCCAACGCGTCCATTTCCCTGCGGTTTTCCTCGCTCTCGTCAAGCCAGTCCAGGACGGCTTTTTCCTGCTGCGGGGTCGTTCGGCAGAGCATATAGTCAATCAGCAATTCTTTATCCATATTGTTTGTCTTTTCCGGGTCACAGGAAATCCGTCCTCGAAAATACTGTACAATATTCCCGAGGTAATAATGTTAACAAACAAACGGATGGGGCTTACAGGATTTTTTGAAAAAAATCAGTAATTTAGCAGCCACAGAACGAGGGATGCGGGAAGATAGTCCCGGAGGGCATTTCTCATGATGGCGAGGGCACGCTGCATCTCGGAGGTGACGCGACGCGGTGAGATGCCGAGAGCCTCGGCGATTTCGGAGTAGGTTTTTCCATAAAAACGGCTCAGCTCGAAAACCTGCCGTGCGAGCAACGGCATACTGCGCATCTCGCGTTCAACAATTGCGCGTATCTCGCCGGTGAAGAGCCGCTGCGGATCGCAGGCATTGAGAGAGCGGATGCTCGCCGCGACGGTGCGGGACTGGATGCCGTGGATATCCCGCTGTTTAGCCAGATGGAGCGCCTGTGCGTTCAACCAGTTCAGGCAGTTGTTGCGGACGGAGGTGGCGATATACGCCGGCAGATTGTCGTCCGCCGACAATCTCTCCCGGTTTTCCCAGAACGAGACGAAGCTCTCCATTACCAAATCTTCCGCCACAGCAGCGTCACGCACATATCTCCGCGAAATTATCACAAACCGTGCGTAATACCGGGAATAAATTTCCTCAAACTGCGTATAACCGATACCCCCCCCCATTTTTATATCATTGAAATTCAAACGTTTCATCGAACATTCCGAATCATCGCAAGCCACCGGAACATCGACTCACCAACCAAAAGTTATTTAACGACAACCTTCCACCCGTCAACGGTGCGGGTCTCGGAGGAGAAGTTGATCCCGAGCTT
>CAVEHG010000077.1:0-6112 GCA_963615405.1 bacterium
CTTGTCGCTGCTGAGGTAGTCCATATCGATGAAGAAGTAGGTGCTTCCCCAGGAGTCAGGACGGAACATTTCCACAGTCGTGGTGATGTGACCGCGTTTTGAAAGGTCTTTGTCGGCGTTTTTGCCGTTGTAGATGTTGTGACCGAAGTCATAGTGGAACTGAACGTTCTGAGCTGCAGCTCCAAAGCAGAGGAGGGCAAGGCTGCCCGCAAGAAGTAATTTCTTCATACCTGAAATTATTTATAAATTAATAAAAAGTTTGCTGTTTGATAATTAAAACACTTTGAAAATAAAAATGTTATCCAAGTGGAACTGTTTTTAGCTCCACTTGGCGAGTTGTTGAAGAAAGGGGTGCTCCTTTATTCGACAACTCTATTAGTATTGCCGTCGAAGTTGACTGCTGTATCTCCCTTCAAATCCTCACCGAACACATAGTCCTTGCCCGGCAGAATCGCGTTGAGGATGATTCCCACAAGCGCGGCCACTGCAAGACCGGAAAGTTTCGTGAAGCCGAGGTCGATGCTGCCGCCCTCGATGCCGTAGTTGATTCCGATTCCGAGCACGAGGATGATGGCCGCTATGATCACGTTGCGTGAAGATGTGAAATCCACCTTGTTTTCTACGACATTGCGTACACCGACTGCCGAAATCATTCCGTAAAGTATGAGCGAAACGCCTCCGATCGTTGCGGCAGGCATTGCGCTGATGGCTGCGGAGAATTTAGGGCAGAAAGAGAAGAGGATTGCGAAAACCGCGGCAAGCCTGATGACCCTCGGGTCATACACCTTGGTGAGGTTGAGCACTCCGGTGTTCTCTCCGTAAGTGGTGTTGGCAGGTGCGCCGAAAAGCGCTGCGAGAGAAGTCGCGAGACCGTCGCCGATGAGAGTGCGGTGCAGGCCCGGTTTTGCGAGATAGTTCTTTCCAACGGTGGATGAAATGGCACACATGTCACCGATGTGCTCGATCATTGTGGCAAGGGCGATAGGCATAATCGTTATTATGGCACTGGTGAGCAGACCCCACTCTTTCGTGTCGAAGATGGCGAGGGTGGTGTTTGCCCTGTGCACAGGAAGTCCGATCCAGGCGGCTTCCTTCACGGCGGTGAAGTCACACAGACCGCAGCATGCAGCGACGATGTATGAACCGATTACTCCGAGAAGAATCGGGATGATTCTGATCATTCCGCGTCCCCAGATGTTGCAGACCACGATGATTGCGATTGCGACCAGTGCAATCCACCAGTTGCTCTGGCAGTTCTGGATGGCTGAACCCGAGAGGATGAGACCGATGCAGATGATGATCGGGCCTGTCACCACCGGAGGGAAGTATTTCATCACCTTTTTGGCACCGAACGCAGCGAACAGGCCGGCGAGGACGAAATACAAAAAACCTGCGCAGGCAACGCCGACGCAGGCATAAGGCAGAGACTGTTCAGCTGTCAGTCCTAAATCTTTCCCCATTTCGACCACGGAGAGATAGCCTCCGATGAAAGCGAATGAAGAGCCCAGGAATGCGGGAACCTGAAAATTTGTGATGAGATGGAAGAGGAGGGTACCGATTCCTGCGAAGAGGAGGGTGGTGGAAACTGGCAGCCCTGTGATCGTAGGCACCAGAACAGTTGCGCCGAACATTGCGAACATATGCTGTACGCCGAGAGTAAGCATTTTGGGCTTGCCCAATGTCCTTGCGTCATAGACCGGTTGTTGGTTCTGTGATTTTGACATAAAAAGATAAGATTTACTAACCGGGCTACAAAGCTATGCACAATTTTCGGTTCCGCAAAATAAATCTGCAGTTTCCGCCTTACAATTTATCAACACGGTGATGTTGATAAAAACTGCCGTACGATGCAATCCATTGGGGACTATGCAGATCGATTGTGAGTGTGGAGCGTTTGGAACGTTATAAAATATAATATGGCGGGAACGAAGAAGGAGCACTTGAGAAAGAAAGCCGAAACTCCAGAAAAAACAGCCCGCATCCCTGCGAGCTGTTTCGGTTAGTAGTGTTGTGTTTTTAATTATTAGTGGTCAGCAAGCTCCTCACGAAAGTGCGGGTCATAGACGACAACGGCGATGCTCCGACTCGGAACATCTCTATTTTGTCTGCTTTGACATCTCGCATGTCATGAAGAGATGAGTGTTCTTAAACGGCCGATCCGTTTAAGACAATGCAAATATAGGTTTTATTTTCTAACAACCAAATTTTCTGGCACTTTTTATTACGAAAAACACGGAATTGTTCCCTTTTCGTGTCATTTGAGAGAATTTCGCCCGAGACTGCGTTTCACTTGTGCATCATTTTGGCAGGCGATGCATCACTTGAGAAGCTGCGGCCGCAACTGCCGGGTCCTTTCGAGAGCCTGTTCGTCCTGCCAGGCCTGAATCTTCTTCGGGTCGCCGCAGAGAAGGATGTCGGGAACCTTCCAGCCGTTGAATTCGGCTGGACGGGTGTAGATGGGAGGGGAGAGCAGATCGTCCTGAAAACAGTCGCTCAGCGCCGAGGTTTCATCGGTGATGGCCCCCGGAATGAGTCGCACAATCGCGTCGGCGAGGATGGCGGCGGGAATCTCCCCTCCGCTGAGTACATAGTCGCCCACGGAGATTTCCCTGGTGATCAGATGGTCGCGCACCCTCTGGTCTATGCCTTTGTAGTGGCCGCAGAGCAGGATTATGTTCCCTTTAAGGGACAGCTCGTTGGCAATTCCCTGAGTGAGGATCTCTCCGTCCGGAGACATATATATTATGTCGTCATATTCCCGTTCCGCAGTGAGCTCTCCGATCATCCTGAAAATCGGTTCTACCATCATCACCATTCCCGCATCCGGCCCGTAGTTGTAGTCATCGACCCGTTTGTGCGGGCCGAGACCGTATTTTCTGATGTCGTGGACATATATTTCCACGATTCCCTTTTTTCTTGCCCGTCCCACGATGGAATGGCTCAGCGGACTGTCCAGCAGTTCCGGGACGACGGTGAGTATATCGATTCTCATTATGCTGTGTTTTCGGATTGTGTCGTATATGGGGCTTATGCCTTGTTTATTGTGTCGTATATTCGGATTTCGGCTGTCCTTCGTTTTTATGGAAAAAACCGAGAATCGCGTCACAAAAATAGCATATTTTACTCAAATATTCATATATTTGCAGTTTGGATGCGTGTAAACGCTGATATTGTCGTGTCCACGGATATAAACTTAATTCTAAATTATGAGTGAAGAGATCATTCCCGAGGCAATCGCCCCGGATGTAGAACCTGAAGTTCAGGAATCTGTCGCAGCGGAACCTGCCAGGGAAGAACAAGTTACAACTGAGCCTGCCGAAGCGGAAACCCCTGATTATCAGAGCATGACGCTTGCGGAACTCGTTTCCGAACTTCAGAAGACGGTCACGTGCGACCTGAAAATGACGCTGTCGAAGAATGTTGAGCTGATAAAGACGGCATTCTACAAGAAACTCAGCAAGGAAAAGGCCGATGCGATGCAGAAGCTCTCAAATGTTGCGGATGCGACAGTCGAGGCCATAGAAAGTCCGTTCGCGTCAATTGAGGAAGGGTTCAAGTCCGCCTATAATGAATACAGGAAGGAACGTGCGGAGTTCAACGAAAAGCAGGAAAAGGAGCGCGAGCACAATCTTGAGCTCAAGCAGCAGGTCATCGAGGATCTGAAGGCTCTGCTGGAGAAGCAGGAGGATGTGAACGCCACATTCCCGGCATTCAGGGAAATCCAGAACCGCTGGAGGGAAATCGGGCCTGTGCCGGCCACCGCGTTCCGAAACCTTAACGACACCTACCAGCTCTATGTGGAGCAGTTCTATGACAGGGTGCAGATTAACCGCGAACTTCGTGATCTCGACTTCAAGAAAAATCTTGAGGTGAAGGAGAAATTCTGCGAAATCGCCGAGAAACTTGCGGAAAACGAGAGTGTCGTCGATGCGTTCAAGGAACTCCAGAAACTTCACGAACAGTGGAAAGAGTACGGGCCTGTCGCAAAGGAATACAGGGACGACATCTGGAACCGCTTCAAGGCTGCCACATCCGTAATCAACAGAAAATATCAGGGATTCTACGAGGACATCAAGAAGAAGCAGGAGGAGAATCTCGCCGCCAAGACCGCTCTCTGCGAGAAGGTTGAGGAGGTCGCCGCAAGGGAGGCGGGCAGTTCCAACGAGTGGAATGTCTTTACAAAGGAAATCGAGGAAATCCAGAAGGAGTGGAGAACGATTGGCTTTGCTTCAAAGAAGGAGAATCAGAAGATATATGACCGTTTCCGTGCGGCCTGCGATGCGTTCTATGCGAAGAAGCGTGAGTTCTACGCCAGCTTCAAGGACGGTCTGAACGCCAATCTCGAGAAGAAGATCGCCCTCTGCGAGGCGGCCGAGGCTCTCAAGTCCAGCACAGAGTGGAAGAAGGCTTCCGAGCAGTTCATTGAACTCCAGAAGCAGTGGAAGGAAATAGGGGCGGTTCCGCACAAAAAGTCAGAACAGGTTTGGAAACGCTTCCGTGCAGCTTGTGACGAATTTTTCGCGGAAAGAGACAAGAATAATGTAAGACCGGACGACTACCACAGGAATCTCCGCGTGAAGCAGGCTCTGATAAAGGAGATTGAAGCCTATCGGAATGTGGATGCGGACACCGACGCAAAGGCCCTCGCTGATTTCCGGCAGAAATGGCAGGAGATCGGGTTTGTTCCGTTCAAGGAAAAGGAGAAGATCAATGAAGCTTTCAGGGCTGCGGTGAAGGCGAAATTCGGCGTTGAACAGGGTGCCGAAAAGCGCGGAGTGCGCGGCGGACGGCCTCAGCGGTCGGAAAAGGAGATTCTCATCGACAAGTTCAACAGGCTTCAGCAGGATATTGCCACCTACGAGAACAACATCGGATTCTTTACGGCCGGCAAGAACTCAGGCGGGCTGATTGACCAGATGCGCAAGCGAATCGAAGACGCGAAGGCTGAACTCGCTTCACTCGCAGAGAAAATCAGAACTCTGGACACGCCGCAGGAGTAATCTCGCAGGAAGATCCCGGAATATTTTGAAAAAATATCTTGTGATGACATCAGAGACTAAAAATACTATTGTAGGCTTTGTGCTGATAGGCGTGATAATGTTCGGCTTCACCTGGTACCAGTCGCGTCAGTACAAAAAACAGATGGAGTATCAGGCGCAGCTGGATTCGATTGCCCGTGCGGAGCAGATGGAAGCCTGGGCGCTCGACTCCCTGAACCGGATCGCCGCGGGCGACACACTTGGGACGACGGTCACGTTTAGCGAAAAGCCGGCGCTCAAGCCATTCAAGGACGGAAATCTCACCAGGGCGCGTGTGGCTGAACCGTCACAGGTGACGCTCGCGAACGACAAGCTTGAAATCGTCTTCACGACAAAGGGTGCTCAGCCGTATTCGGTGAAACTCCACGACTATGTGAAATCCGACAGCACCGCCCTCTATCTCGTTCCGCCGCAGGCAAGCGAATTCAATGTGAATGTCTTTGCCGGGGAATCCGTTGATACAAAGGAGTTTGTCTTCGATATCGCCGAGGTGACGGATTCTTCCGTGGTAATGAGGCTTCCGTTCGAGCAGGGCGGATATATCCAGCAGAAATATGTGCTTTCTTCCGGGAGTTATATGGTTCACAACGAACTCTCGTTTGTCGGGATGGACAATGTGATTCCGAACAGGGTCTCATCCGTGGATGTTAATTGGAAGAGTGTCGTTCCACGGCTTGAAAAAGGCTATAAAAACGAAAAGCAGTATTCGAGAATCGACTATTATGTTCCGGATGAGAAATCTCCGGAAGAAATCGGAAACGGCAAGAATGACAGCAAGCGTCTTGACGCGAAATTCGAATGGGTCGCTTTCCAGCAGCAGTTCTTCTCCTCAATCCTCACGGCTCCGCAGGGCTTCGAGTCCGGCGAATTCGGGGTGGAGTATTTCCCGGAGGACGATCCGGACAGGAACCTTATGACCTGTTCAGCGCACGCGAGAGCCGGAATAGACATGATGCAGGACGGGGACAAGATGATTCCGCTGGATTTCTACTTCGGCCCGAACCATTTCAATACGCTCAAGGAATATGACCGCAAATACGAAAAAATCATCCATCTCGGAGGATGGCTCGTGG
>CAVEHG010000077.1:6122-7215 GCA_963615405.1 bacterium
CATCATCCCGTGCTTCGATTTTCTCGGGCGTTTCATAAGCAATTACGGAATCATAATCCTGATTATGACAATTCTCCTGAAGATTGTCATATCTCCGCTCACCATCAAGTCCTATATGTCCACGGCGAAAATGTCTGCGCTGAAGCCGGAGATGGACAAGATCAATGAGAAATATCCGAAACAGGAAGATGCGATGAAGAAACAGCAGGCCACGATGGAGCTTTACAGCCGTGCAGGTGTGAAGCCTCTCGGAGGCTGTCTTCCGATGCTGCTGCAGTTCCCTATACTCTGGGCGATGTTCCGTTTCTTCCCGGCATCCATCGAGCTCCGTCAGAAGTCCTTCCTTTGGGCGGATGACCTCAGCGCATATGACTCGATTCTGGATTTCGGCTTCAACATTCCGCTTTTCGGCGATCACCTGTCGCTGTTCGCACTGCTGATGGCCGTGTCGATGTGGCTCTACTCCAAGATGAACTCGAGCCAGATGTCGAATGACCCGCAGATGGCAAGCATGAAGTTTATGAGCGTATGGCTGATGCCTATAATGATGCTCTTCATCTGCAACAACCTTTCTTCCGGTCTTTCCTACTACTATTTCATTTCCAATCTGCTCACTATGCTCCAGACCTTCATCATCAAGAAGTGGGTCGTGAAGCCGGAGAAGATTCTCGCGAAGCTTGAGGCCTCCAAGGGCAAGCCGCTTCCGAAGTCAAAGTGGCAGCTGAGGCTGGAGGAGGCGCAGAAAATGCAGCAGGCCCAGTTGAGGGAACAGCAGAAGAAGCAGCGCGGAGGCAAAAGGTAGGAGCTTTTTGTCCCGGTGATCAGAAATAATAATTGAGTTCCGAATACTTTAATGGGCATCGGATACAATATCGCGAATATCCGCAGGGAACTGCCGCCAGGAGTGAAACTGGTGGCAGTTTCCAAATTCCATCCCATTGAAGCGGTGGGGGAGGCGTATACCTGTGGTCAGCGCCTTTTCGGGGAAAGCCGTCCGCAGGAACTTGCGCTAAAGGCCGCCGCGCTTCCTTCCGACATCGAGTGGCATTTCATCGGCCATCTTCAGAAAAACAAACTGAAGATGGTTCTTCCT
>CAVEHG010000078.1:0-4313 GCA_963615405.1 bacterium
GCCGGACTTCGCTGACGCCGAGTTCATTCTCGAAAACGGCGAGTATGTCTGCGGCTGGGCAGTCGAGAAAATGAGCAAGTCAATGTTCAATGTCGTGAACCCGGATATGGTCTGCGACACCTACGGCGCCGACACCCTTCGTCTCTACGAGATGTTCCTCGGCCCGATAGAGCAGAGCAAACCTTGGGATACAAAGGGAATCGACGGAGTGCACCGCTTCCTCAGAAAGGTATGGAGACTGTTCTATGACCGCGACGGACTCATCCTTACGGATGAAAAGGCCACGCCGGCGGAACTCAAGACCCTCCACAAACTCATAGGCAAGGTCACTTCAGACATCGAGTCCTTCTCATACAACACTGCAGTCTCCGCATTTATGATTGCGGTGAACGAACTCACTGAATTCGGGTGCAACAAGCGGGAGGTTCTCGAACCGCTCACCGTTATGCTCAGTCCGTTCGCTCCGCACATCGCCGAGGAACTCTGGAGGGCTTCCGGGCACATAGACACCATCACCTGGGCGGAATGGCCGCAGTACGACGAGTCCCTCACCGTCGAGAACAACTGCACCTATGCCGTCTCTTTCAACGGCAAGACCCGCTTCACTCTCGACCTTCCGAAGGCTATGCCTAAGGAGGATGTCGAGGCTGCGGTACGCGCCAATGCCCTGACGGCGAAATATGTCGGAGACGGCAATATACTCAAGATGATCGTCGTTCCCGGCAAGATTGTGAATGTGGTCGTGAAATAATGACTGGCGAGCCTATGGAGAAGAAAAAGATACTCAATGTCCTGTGGGACTATCTTGTTCTGAGCTTCGGTACGCTGATATACTGTATGGCGTGGACTTCGGTTCTGTTGCCGAACCATATCGCCAGCGGCGGGCTTACCGGCGCGTGCGCCATCCTGCAATATGGAACGGACATACCGATGTCCTATTCTTTCTTCGTAATCAACACCTTGCTGATAATTTCCGGAACGCTCATAATTGGGAAGGGATTCGGGTTCAGGACGATCTATGCCTACCTCCTCTCTTCTCTGGTCCTCTATCTGCTTCCGAAGTATATGCCCTGGTTCATCGTCATTCTTGACGAGAAGCTTTTTGCGGCTCTCCTGGGCGGATTCATCGAGGCTCTCGGCATAAGTTTCGTTCTCAATAAGGGCGGCAGCACGGGAGGAACTGACATCATTGCGGTCTGTATCAACAAGTTCTGGCCAATCTCGCTCGGAAAGGTCTATCTGTGCGCGGATCTGCTGATAATTTTCACGGTGATGTTCCTTCCGGATATGGGCATAACTGACGTGCTCTACGGCTATGTGGCGATGGTCGCATTCTCTTTCGGGGTCGATTATTTCACTCTGGGGCCGAAATCCACGGTGCAGGTTCTGATATTCTCGCAGAAATACAAAGAAATTGCGGACAGGCTCATCGCGATGGACAGGGGAGTGACGGCGCTCAATTCCATCGGTTGGTACTCCGGTGCCGAAAGCAAGGTGCTTCTGGTTATTGTGCGCAAAAGCAACTACCAGGCGGTCGTCAATCTTGTCAAAGAATTGGATGACAAGGCTTTCGTGTCAGTGTCAAACGCAGCCAGCGTGTTCGGCGAGGGTTTCGAGGAAATCAAGTCCGGCGTCTCAAAACGCAAAAAGAAGGAATTATGACAACAAGTACGGTACTTAAAAGCAATGCGTGGACAACGCTGAAGGAGTACGGGATCATGTCCCTCGGCCTTCTGGTCTATGCGATGGGATGGACGATGTTCCTCCTTCCGAGCAATCTCGTCGGAGGAGGAGTTTCCGGTATATCTGCAATCATCCAGTATGCTACAGGCGGACATATCCCTATGGGCTGGAGCTACTTCGTCATAAATGTGGTTCTTCTTATCTTCGGAATCGCGATTCTCGGCAAGGGATTCGGGTGGAAGACGGTCTATGCCATAGCCTACACCTCGGTTCTCCTGAACTTGCTGCCGAAGACAGTGCCGGCGGAATTTCTCCACGAATTGGCGGAGACCATCGGGCCTCTTCTCTGCACAGTGCTCGGCGGCGTGCTGTCCGGAATCGGAATCGGTTCCAGCATATCCCAGGGCGGCTCCAGCGGCGGAACTGACATCATCGCGCTGATTGTCTGCAAGTATCGCAACACTTCGCCCGGCCGGCTGATTCTCGCGATGGATGTCGTGATAATATCCGCGTCCCTCTTCTGCCCGTCATACAAGCCGGACGGAACCGAGGTCGAACTTGTGAACAAGATTGCCAACGCTGCCTACGGTCTGATTCTCATCACCGTGAACAGCTACACCGTGGATCTTTTCCTCTCGGGAATGAAGCAGTCGGTGCAGGTGTTCATCTTTTCGAAGAAATATGAGGAAATCGCCGATGCGATTGCCTATGAACTGCGCCGAGGAGTCACGCTTTTCCATTCTATGGGCTGGTACAGCAAACAGGAAAGCAGTGTGCTGATGGTCGTGGCGCGAAAGACTGACCTGAGTATGCTTATGAGGTATGTCAAGGCGATAGACCCGGATGCCTTCCTGTCAGTTTCCAATGTAATGGGCGTCTTCGGGCTCGGATTCGACCAGCTTAAGGGCAAGGATCTTGACGGCAGAAAAGCGGCGAAAAAAACTGACAGGGAGTCGCCCGCCACAAACGCCAGCCAGGCCTGATGCTCCCTCTCACGCATCAGAAATGATGAACTTCTCGTGCGTGCGTGGATAAACCTCTCGCGCGTGATATAAACTTCTCGCGCGTGATAACAGAATAATCGGAAAATAAAAACTCAATTACTTGCAATTTTGCAACAGTTTCCATCTTTTTTTCGGGAGCTGTTGCATTTATCTTTGTGTCCGTAAACTAACCCGCGAACTCCCAACGAATCAGGGTACATGCGAAACTAAACTAATTGAGTTATTATGATTTCTCAGGCTTTTTCCATCATCGCGCTGTCTGCGGCGACAGTGTCGTTACTTGTTGTGTTCTTCCGTCCCGGGTTTATCCGTAACCGCATCAGACTCAATGCTTTTGTCAGAAAGTCTCCGCTGATGGCCGCTGTCTTGTCAGGGGGAATGGTGCTGTCGGTTCTTGACCTCATTTCCGGTTTTCCGGCACGTATGTCCGCCGATATGAGCCTTGCCGTGCTGCCGCTTGTCGTGCTCCCGGCCGGTGTTTCGGAGCGGGATCGTGTGCGTTTCTGTCTTTTCATTCTTGCCCTTGAACTGGTCTCGCTGCTGTGCTGTACCGTCTATGCTTCCGGGGCTGCTGCTGATTCGGTGCCGTACCTGCATCCGCTTTCGGTGAGCCTTGCGGCGGCGCTTTCTTTTGCCGGTTTTCTCGCCTACAATGTGAGCCATATCAGAACTTCCTCAGAGGCTTTCGCTCCGTTGTCGGTGTCTGGATTCATTTCCGATCTGCTCTATCTCTGCGTCACGATCCTTCTTCTGACCTTTTCTGCGGTGTCCTGCTGGATCTCTTCAATTTCAGGGGAACAGCATCTTCTTGTGACACAGTTGATTGATACGACCTGCTTCGCCGGAGCCGGCGCAATTTTCGTGTGCAGCCTTTTCCGCCGGGCCGGAAGCCGGCATTTCCTTTTTCTCGAAAGGTTTGAACAGCGGCTTTCCAAAGAAATGGAAGCCTGTATGAGCGATCGCGGCATCAGGGCGGACAGAAAAGATAATCTCTATCATAATGTGTTCAGCCGCATCGAGGAGTATTTCCGCTCTGAGACTCCCTATCTTGATATGGAACTCAACATCGGGGAAGTGTCGGCGAGGGTCTTTACGAACAGGGTCTATGTTTCACGTGCCATAAGCGAGTGTTCCGGGAGCAATTTCTGTCAGTATGTTAACGGCTACAGGATTCGCTACGCGATGGACTGTTTCCGCCGGAATCCCGACCTTAAGGTGTCCGAACTGTCGGTGATGTCGGGCTTCCGGACCGTGGCATCCTACAATATGGCGTTCCGTCGTTTCGTGGGGGAACTCCCTTCCGAATGGATGAAACGCACCGGAGGCATTGCGCGCCGGAATGGCGCGAAGCTCGGGGGCATTACCCCGGTTATGCAGGCTGTCTGAATGGTGTGCAAAGTTGCAATTTTCCGTGATCGGATGTATCTTTGCAGTCGGTCAGGGGCGGCCGTCCCTGGAATCTCACTAAAACACAGTTTCATCCTATGGCGGACGAAAAGATAATTTTTTCGATGAACGGCGTGGGCAAGGTGCTCCCGCAGAACAACAGGGTCATACTCAAGGATATCTACCTTTCCTTCTTCTATGGGGCCAAAATCGGCATCATAGGTCTGAACGGTTCCGGAA
>CAVEHG010000078.1:4323-7132 GCA_963615405.1 bacterium
GACAGTATCAGGGTGAGGTTGTGTGGGCTCCGGGCTATTCTGTGGGCTATCTTGAACAGGAACCGCAGATGGACCCGTCAAAGACCGTCATCGAAGTCGTTCAGGAGGGCGTTCAGGAGGTTATGGATGTCCTGAAGGAATATGAACAGGTGAATCTCAAATTCTGTGAGCCTATGTCGGACGACGAAATGTCCGCGCTCATAGAGAGACAGGGCGAACTGACCGAAAAGATCGAGCATCTCGGGGGATGGGAAATTGACGCGAAGCTCGAAAGGGCTATGGATGCGCTCCAGTGCCCTCCTTCTGACGCTGTAGTGTCGACACTTTCAGGTGGTGAGCGTCGCCGCGTGGCGCTGTGCCGGCTTCTTCTACGGCAGCCTGACGTGCTCCTTCTCGACGAGCCGACCAACCATCTCGACACCGAGTCGATCCAGTGGCTTGAGGAGCACCTGAGACAGTACAAGGGCACCGTCATAGCCGTGACCCACGACCGTTATTTCCTGGACAATGTGGCAGGATGGATACTCGAACTCGACAGGGGAGAGGGAATTCCGTGGAAGGGCAATTACTCTTCCTGGCTTGAGCAGAAGAGCCGCCGCCTCGCGATGGAGGAAAAGCAGGAAAGCAAGCGGCGCAAGACTCTCGAACGGGAACTGGAATGGGTGAGAATGGCTCCGAAGGCCCGACACGCCAAATCCAAGGCCCGTCTCGGTGCTTACGAGAAGCTTTCTGCCGAGGACGGACGGGAAAAGGAGGCTGCTCTCGAAATATACATTCCAAACGGCCCGAGGTTGGGGAACAGGGTGATAGAATTTCACGACGTTTCCAAGGGCTATGGCGACAGACTGCTGTTCGAGCACCTGTCGTTTGTGCTTCCGCCGGCCGGAATAGTCGGTGTCATAGGCCCGAACGGTGCAGGAAAGACCACTCTTTTCAGACTCATTATGGGACTTGAAACTCCGGACTCCGGGGAAATTTCCGTCGGTGAAACCGTTAAGCTCGCCTATGTGGATCAGCAGCACAAGAGCATAGACCCGGACAAGACTGTCTATGAAACGATTGCGGAGAATTCGGATTTTGTGAAACTCGGCAAAAGGGAGGTCCCGGCGAGGGCTTATGTCTCCCGTTTCAATTTTACTGGCGCAGACCAGGAAAAGCTTTGCGGAGTGCTTTCTGGCGGCGAACGCAACCGCCTCCATCTCGCTCTTACCCTCAAGGATGAGGGTAATGTGCTTCTGCTTGACGAACCGACCAACGATGTTGATGTCAATACGATACGTGCTCTTGAGGAGGGCCTTGAGAATTTCGCGGGCTGTGCTGTGGTCATTTCGCACGACCGCTGGTTCCTTGACCGCATCGCCACCCACATCCTCGCTTTCGAGGGTGATTCGCAGGTCTATTTCTTCGAGGGATCCTATTCCGAATACGAGGAAAACAGAAAGCGCCGCCTCGGCAATGATGAACCGAAACGCTTCAAGTACAAAAAGCTTCTGGAGTAGCTATGAAAATTAGCTTGGACGGAGGGGATGAAGAAAAAGATGGGATGCAAGGCGGATGTCGAAGATGAAACCGCAGCAACCTTCTGGTTGTGAGGATTTCATCAAGGCATCCAACGCCGCAGACCGCTTTTTATTCGCCCCTCCGCATTAGGTAGGTTTTCATGAAGCTGTTTATATCCCCGTCAAGCACCCCCTGCGTGTCAGAAGTCTCGTGCCCTGTCCTGAGATCCTTCACCATCTTGTATGGGTGCAGGACATAGCTCCTGATCTGTGACCCCCATTCGATTTTCTTCTTCTGGCCTTCAAGTTCGGCCTGCTTCTCCTGACGTTTCTTGAGTTCGAGGTCGTAGAGACGGGATTTGAGGATGCGAAGGGCGTTCTGGCGGTTGTCGAGCTGCGAACGCGTTTCGGTGTTCTCGACGGTGATTCCCGTCGGAAGATGGCGTACACGCACTCCGGTCTCCACTTTGTTCACATTCTGTCCGCCGGCTCCGCTGGAGCGGTAGGTGTCCCATTCGAGGTCCGCCGGATTTATCTCGATTTCTATGGTGTCATCGACGAGGGGATAGACGAAAACTGACGAGAAAGTCGTCTGCCGTTTGCCCTGAGCGTTGAAAGGGGATATGCGTACGAGCCTGTGAACCCCGCTTTCCGCCTTGAGGTAGCCGAAGGCATAGTCGCCCTCCACCTGGATTGTGGCGGATTTGATGCCGGCATCCTCGCCTTCGAGAAGATCCGTGACCGTTGTCTTGTAGCCGTTGCGCTCCGCCCAGCGGAGATACATCCTCATCAGCATTGCACTCCAGTCGTTGGCCTCGGTTCCGCCTGCCCCTGAATTTATGGTGAGCACCGCTCCGAGCGAGTCGCCTTCCTCTCCGAGCATATTTCTGAGTTCCAGCTCCTCCACCGTCTTGACGGCGTCGGCATATGCCTGCGCGAGTTCCTTCTCCTCTTCGGTTTCCGCAGTCTCCTCATCGGAAGACTTCGCACCTGCGGCCTCTTTCGCGAATTCATACAGAACCTCAAGATCGTCCGTCGCGGAAACAGCCCTGTCGTAGCCGTCCACCCAGAACTTCAGCCCTGCGGTTTCTTTCATAAAAGCCTCCGCAGCCTTCGGGTCGTTCCAGAAATCCGCAGCAGCGGCCTTTTCCTGACGCTCCGCCACAATGCCGCGCTTTTGTTCGACATTGACGCATTTTCCCAAAACATCGACCCTTTCCCGAAGTTCACGTATCTGTTCGTTCGTAATCATATTATATTACTTAGGTTTCGCATATACCCTAATACATTGGGTGTTCGTGGGTTACCCG
>CAVEHG010000079.1:0-7128 GCA_963615405.1 bacterium
GGCCTCGGGGATGGTCATAAAGAAGCGGTTGATACGGGGATCTGTGACAGTCACGGGACCGCCGGCTGCAATCTGCTTGCGGAAAAGAGGTATCACGGAGCCGTTGCTGCCAAGCACATTACCGAAACGGGTGGTAACGAACTTGGTCGTTCCTTCGTGGGTTCCGTTCTGGATTGCCACTCCGAGACTCTGACAGTAAATCTCCGCAAGACGCTTTGAGCAGCCCATAACATTGGTCGGATTCACCGCCTTGTCCGTGGAAACCATCACCATCTTTTCAGCCCCGTATTTCACGCAGGCATCTGCGACATTTCGGGTTCCCAGGACATTGACGGCCACAGCCTCACAGGGGTTCTCCTCCATAAGCGGCACGTGCTTGTACGCGGCCGCGTGAAAGACTATCTGCGGACGATAGCGATCAAAAGCTATTGCGATGCGTTCCGGTGAGCGCACGTCACCGATGAACGGAACAAAATCGAAACCGGGGAATTTTTTCTCAAGTTCAAGCCTCAGGTTGTGGATCGGCGTTTCCGCATTGTCGAAAATAATGAGCTGACTGACACCGAGTGTGGCAAGCTGTCGGCACAGTTCGCTTCCGATGCTGCCCGCGCCTCCCGTCACCATCACGACCTTCCCGGAGACATTGTCTACAACTTCTTCCCTGTTGATGAAAATTTCATCCCTTCCGAGCAGATCCTCAATGCGTCCCTCACGGATATGACTCGCAAACCTGGTCTCGTCACCGCCGTATTCATCGACTGTCGGCGCGATGTAAATCTTAAGCCTGTTGTGGTCACCGCACCAGGTCACAAGCCTGCCCGCCTCTGACTTCGCATCAGAGGCGACAGCGAAAAGAATGCCGTCAATCCTCTGTTTCCCGACGATACGGTCAAAATCATTTCTGTCCTTGAAGTAGTAGGCCGCGGAATCGGCTATCTGCAGATCCTTTATGCCCTCCGAAGGGTTGATGAAACCGACAATTTTGTAGTGGGGAGATTTCATCAGCCTGAGCCTGAGGGCGACGGATTTGTCTGTGAATCCATACACGAGCACGCGTTTCCTGGAAGTCCCGTTGACGCGGGCTATGGCAAGGTCATACCCGATAAGCATAAGCACACGGATCCCCACAAGGAATACCGCGGTCAGCAGGATGTCGAGAAGTCCTCCGATAAGAAGGAAATTCGAAGGTATGGCTGTCTTGTATGGAGAGAATCTTGTGAAAACCACGGCGACGATCAACACCTTGACAATGGAGGCTATGCCGAGAATCCATATGCTCTTCAGCGAAGTGTGCCGGATTATGTTTCTGTGCGTACGACAGGCTGCGAATGCGACAAAACTGGCGCCGATAACCGTCACCGCGATTTTCCACATCGAAATGTCGGAAATATGGAATGAAACTATACGCCAGAGAATGAGAAATGTGAATAAGCTCGCGAGATACGACAGCACGACGTCCATTATCAGGACAATCCAACGGTTAAGGTAGTGATTAGACAGGAGCAGATTCTGAAAATTTCTATAAAGTTTTCCCATAATTACTTAAGGCGTTCTTACCGTCAAACAATTCACAAGCGTCGCACGCATTCCGATCAGCCGGAAGCGGAATTTGAGTCCTATATCCCACAAAATTACTCAGTAAAATCCAAATAAGCAAAACAACCTGGCGTTACTTTTTCACGTTGCCCTCAAAAGAATCACTTGAAACACATTCTGCAATCGCGGACTCCCTGTCTATGTGTACGAATTCCCCGAACTCAGAAAGGAAACGCCCGGAGTCAAGGACTGAAAAATGCGGTCTCACGGCCTTGGAGGAATATTCCCCGCTACGACACGGGATGATACGGCAGGCAGTGTTCCCGCTGATGCGGGCAATCTCCCCGGCGAAACCATACCAGGTGCAGGACGGTGCGTCGGCATAGTGGAAAAGTCCGCACGGGCCGACATAGTCCCGTCCGCTGAAATGCTTCCGGGTACAGATGATTCCGACTATCGCGCGGGCAAGGTTGCCGGCATAGGTCGGACAGGTCGTCTGGTCGTCCACTACTTTTATTTCCTGCCTCGTGCGCAGCAGCGAAAGAATCGTGCGGAGAAAATTCCTTCCGTACCGGGAATATATGCCAGACGTCCTTATAATTATATGCGGACATCCGGATTCGGCGACAAGGCGTTCACCGTCAAGTTTGGTGCGTCCGTAGGCATTCATCGGCGACGGAATGTCATCCTCTCGGTATGGGCGCGGTGTGACGGATGCATATTCATTCAGACCGTCTGGGGTACCCTGGCAGGAGGGAATGAAATGAATCCCGTCGAACACATAATCCGTGGATATGTGAATGAGAAGAGCCGAACGGGCGGCGCACACCTTCGCAAGATTTCCGACGGCAAGCGCATTCACTGCAGCCGCAGCTTCGGGACTGTTCTCCGCCCCGTCAACGTCCGTCCAGGCGGCGCAGTTCACCACAACGTCCGCCTGACTCGAGGAGATGAAGTTTTCCACGGCGGTAAAATCGAGAATGTCAAGCTCTGAAGAGTTTGTCGGGAAAACATTGTGTCCGCAGCCTTCGAGAGCCTCTGTAAGAGAGCGTCCGACCTGTCCGCCAGCGCCCGTAACAACAATGTTTAGCTTAGAAACAATATTGTTACCCGAATTTTTCTCAGCGTTTTTCATACATCTGCCGATAATAGTTCCTGTACTCCCCCGAGATGACTCCGTCAAGCCATTCCTGATTGTCGAGATACCAGGCGACAGTGTGTTCAATTCCGGTCTCGAAATCAAACCGGGGCCGCCATCCCAGTTCGTTGCGAAGCTTGGAAGAGTCGATGGCATAGCGCAGGTCGTGCCCAGCCCTGTCCCGCACGAAAGTTATCAGATGCTCCGAAGTACCCTCCGGATTTCCGAGCAGACGGTCAGTCACCTTCACGAGCAGGCGCACAAGGTCAATGTTGCTCCACTCGTTGTTGCCGCCTATGTTGTAGGTCTCACCGCTGCGCCCGCCCCTTACGACAAGACCGATCGCTTCGGCGTGGTCTTCTACGTGGAGCCAGTCACGGACATTGCGCCCGTCCCCATAGACCGGAAGCGGACGGCGTTCCCGGATGTTGTTGATGAACAGAGGGATGAGTTTCTCAGGAAACTGGTTGGGGCCGTAATTGTTCGAGCAGTTGGTTATTGTCACAGGAAGTCCGTAGGTGTCGTGAAATGCGCGGACAAACTGGTCGCTTCCGGCCTTGCTGGCACTGTAGGGGCTGTGCGGACGGTATGGACTGTCCTCGGAAAAAAGCTGAGACCCGTCCAGGGCGAGCGTTCCGTAAACCTCGTCGGTCGAGACATGGTGGAAAAGACAGCGTCTTTCTTCCGGACTGTCTGAAATCCCCTCTCCGAACAGTCCTTTTTTCGACCACACCGTTCTGACGGCCTGAAGCAGACTGAGAGTACCCATCACGTTGGTGCGGGCGAAGGTGAAGGGGTCGATTATTGAGCGGTCAACGTGGCTTTCTGCCGCTAGATGCACCACAGTGTCGATGCCGTGCTTCAGGATTATATTCAGAACTGTCTCATAATCACATATATCCGCCTTCTCGAAGCGGTAGTTCGGAAGATTCTCGACATCACGGAGATTCGCGAGGTTCCCGGCATATGTGAGGGAGTCCAGATTCACGACAAGACAGTCCGGGCATTTTATAAGGAAATGCCTGACGACGTGACTTCCGATGAAACCGGCACCTCCCGTGACGAGAATGTGTTTCCTGTACTCCATAATTAACTAATTTAAGTTTCGCATGTACCCTAATTCGTTGGATATTCGTGGGTTACCCCCATATTTGACGGGGTAAAGACCACGCACTCTTTCACTTGCGCATCCATTCGCGCAGCGTCGGCCGGTGCCTGTCCTTTTCAGATAGCACGGCCTCCTCCGGAGAGAAAGGCCACGGGATGCCGATTTCCGGATCATCCCAGGCGATACCGTCCTCCGCCGAAGGGTCATAGAATGCGTCGCACTTGTACTGAAACACGGTGTCATCCTCAAGAACTGCGAAACCGTGGGCGAAACCCCTGGGGATGAACAGACGCAGACGGTTGTCGCCGGAGAGTTCAAAGGCGGCATATTTCCCGAAAGTCGGACTGTCCGGTCTGAGGTCCACAGCCACGTCCCAGACACGCCCACGGACAACGCTCACGAGTTTCGCCTGCGCGGACTCCCCTCTCTGGAAATGCAGCCCGCGCACGGTTCCACGGCACGAACGGCTCTCATTGTCCTGTACGAAACTGACACTCCGCCCTGTCGCGGCCTCAAAGTCACGGACGTTGAAGGACTCGAAGAAATAGCCCCTCGAATCCTCGAAAACCTTCGGGGCGAGCAGAATCAGCCCCTCAATTTCAGTTTTTCTCGCATTCATAGACCATAATTTCTTACTTCCCGTTTGCCGCAAGTCGAAGCAGGTACTGCCCGTACTCATTGCCCCGCATCGGCTCCGCAAGCCGCAGCAGCGCGTCAGAATCAATCCAGCCCTGTCTCCATGCGATTTCCTCAAGGCTGGCAACCATCACCCCCTGACGGTTCTGCACGGACTGAATGAACGAGGAAGCCTCGGCGAGAGACTCGTGCGTTCCGGAATCGAGCCAAGCGAAACCGCGGCCCAACAGTCTGATTTTCAATTCTCCCCTCTGCAGGAAAGCTTCGTTGAGCGCTGTGATTTCAAGTTCGCCGCGGGCTGACGGGCGGAGATCACGGACGAGGGAGACGACGCTGTTGGGGTAGAAATAGAGACCGGTGACGGCATAGTTGCTTTTGGGATGTTCGGGCTTTTCTTCAATGGAAAGGACATTTCCGTCGGAGTCGATTTCCGCGACACCGTAGCGCCGGGCATCGCGGACTGAATAGCCGAAAACTGTCGCGAGATGCTTCTTCGCAGTCAATTCCGCCGTCTCACGGAGCATCCCGGTGAATCCCTGCCCGTAGAAGATGTTGTCGCCGAGCACCAGGCAGACATCGTCGTTTCCGATGAAATCGCGTCCGATGATGAAGGCCTGCGCGATACCCTCCGGCCTCGGCTGCTCCGCATATGAAAAATTCACTCCGATTTCGCTCCCGTCTCCGAGAAGACGGCGGAACAGCGGCAGGTCGCTCGGTGTGGAAATGACGAGTATGTCCCTGATTCCCGCCAGCATAAGAACGGAAACAGGGTAATAAATCATAGGTTTGTCATAGACCGGGAGCAGCTGCTTGCTGACCCCCTTGGTAATCGGGTAGAGCCTTGTGCCCGCCCCGCCTGCAAGAACTATCCCTTTCATTATGAATTATTTAGAAAGTTGAGTTACCAAGAAGCTTCTCTAGGGACTCTATCGTGGACCCCGTCAGTGCCTTAACTTTGTATTGCTCCATAATGCACCTGACTCTGTGGCAGTCCGAGCCTGCTGCTGAATACAGACCGTTTTTCAGCAGCCATTCGGATTTTTCGCGCGCCGTTTCGCCGTAGTAGCCGGTCAGAGAGGAGAGATTCAACTGGAACTTCACTCCGCGGTCGGCAAGCGACAGATAGTCTTCCCGATTTAAGTAGCGGTAACGCTCAGGATGGGCGAGCATCGGGGTCATCCCGGCTGTCAGGATGTTGAAAATCATCGTCTGAAAGTTGTATGGAGGATTGTTGACCGAAGTCTCCACAAGCACGCAGTCCGCCCCGTGAAAGAGGAGATCGCGAGAGCTGAACCGATCCGCAAACAGGGTGTCCATCATATATTCCGCAGCAAGATGCAGGCGTATATTTCCGCTCCAGAGAGCCTCGAGCTGGCCGAAGCGTTCCTTAAGGCTTTCGGAGGTGTTCGGCACATCTTCCATTATGTGCGGAGTGCACCACACTTCCTTCACCCCGAGAGATTCCTCGAACGATAGCACATCAATGGAATCCCTGTTGTGCGGAGATCCGTCATCAACCCCGAAGAGTATGTGCGAATGCGCATCAACGGAACCCGAAAGAACCCCGGATTCCGCCAGTGAATAACGCTTTTTCAGAAAACCGAACATATATGATTTTACCCAGTCAAAAAGGGCTTCAGGGAAACCGGTTCACGATGTCTGCGAATCTGTTTCCCAAAGGTCCTTACGCTTTGTCGCTGTCTTCGTCTGCATTCCCATACCCGTAACCGTAACCATAACCATATCCGTAACCATAACCGTTTCCGGACTTGACATAAGGTTTATAGGTCATCGGCACGCCATTGAGAATCATACACATACGAGTATATCGGCTGCTTCCGTAGAGTTCGTTGAGCTGAGAGAAAATCCTCTTGTCGAAAAGTCCGGAGCGGGCTACAAAGAGGGTCATATCCACATATTGCGTCACAATCGACGCATCGGCGACAATGTCCATAGGAGGGCAGTCGAGGAAGACGTAGTCATACCTTTTCCTGAGTTCATCCACCATTGCGACAAACCTCTCGGAAAGCAGAAGTTCGGTCGGGTTCGGAGGGAGGACTCCCACAGGGATGCAGTCGAGATTCTTTGACACGTTCACGATTACCTGATCGAGTTCACTGACATCGCCGTTGAGGTAGGACGAGCAGCCCTGAGACGCAGACACGCCAAGATATTTGCCCAATGAGGCTTTGCGCAGATCCAGATCGACAACCGCCACACGTGCAGGCTTGATCGCCATCACAGCGGCTATGTTGATGCTATTGAACGACTTGCCAGAATTGGGGTTGAACGAAGTGAGCATTATGACGTGCGAACCCTGTTTTCCGAGCATCAAATCAAGGTTCGTTCGCATAACCCTGTAGGCCTCGTTCATCATATCGCGCTTTCCGGCCTTCACCACGATGCGGCAATTTTCATCGTTATATTCCTTTTTCCTGAATCCGATTGACGCGAAGCGCCCTTTCTTCAGCACGGAAAGCGGAATCTCTGCAATGAACGGAATTTTGAGAGAAACAAGATCCTGCCTTGAAGTGACTGTGGTGTTAAGCGTTGCACGGAGGAAGAACCACGCGAACGGAATCGCACATCCGATTACAACCGCGAGAAGCAGAACCATAAGCGTCCTCGGAGACACGGGATTCGACGGTCCGTTGGGACGCATGATGACGCGGATGTTGCCGACATTGACCAGAGCGGTGATTTCGTTTTC
>CAVEHG010000080.1:0-7119 GCA_963615405.1 bacterium
CCTTGCATCCGCTCTTTTTATTTCACATTTTTCTCCAAGCAATTTTCTCGAGAGATTTTCTTAAAAGATTTCCCTGAAAGCGCTTTCAAAAGCGAGGGGACAAGATAATTTCAAGAAGCGTCTGAAAAATTTTTCAGGCGCTTCTTTTTTGAGTATCTTTGTGATTCCGCGACAATGCGACATGCCTCTTAAAAATATAACTCATTGATTTACACCTATGTCATTCGTACATCTTCACGTCCATACGCAGTACTCCATTCTTGACGGGTTTTCCGCCATTCCGAAACTTTTCGACAGGGCGGAGGAACTGGGGATGCCGGCGCTCGCGATCACGGATCACGGGAACATGTACGGAATCAAGGAGTTCATGAAGTTCGCCGACAAGCATCCGGGCATCAAGCCGATTCTCGGGTGTGAGATCTATGTCACCCGGCATTACGACCACCATCTCAAGGACAATGAGCACAGGGGCTACTACCACCTCATCCTCCTCGCGAAGAACTATGAGGGCTACAAAAACCTTATGAAGATCGTCTCCACGGGGCACATCGAGGGGAAATACTACGGCAAGCCGAGGGTGAGCCACGAGGTGCTGGAGAAATGGCACGACAACCTCGTCTGCCTGTCCGCCTGCATCGCAGGAGAAGTGCCGAGAGACCTCATAGACGGGGATGAAGATGCCGCCCGCAAGGCAATCCGCTGGCACAAAAACCTGTTCGGGGAGGACTACTATCTTGAGGTGCAGTCGCACAGGACGGAGGTTCCCGGAATGACTCAGGAGGTGTGGGAAAAGCAGCAGATTGCAAACGGGGGCATATTCCGCCTCGCCGCGGAGGAGGGCGTCAAGGTCGTTGCGACCAACGATGTGCATTTCGTAAAAAAGGAGGACGGTCCGGCGCACGACAGGCTCATCTGTCTCAATACCGGATCTTTCCTTGACGATGCGGGAAGGATGCGCTACACCCAGCAGGAGTTCCTCAAGAGCGAAGAAGAGATGGCCGGGCTGTTCCCGGAGCATCCGGAAGTGATAACGAACACGCTAGAGGTCGCAGACAAGATCGAACGCTACAAGATTGACCGCGGGCACGTGCTCCCGAAATTCGACCTTCCGGCGGATTTCCTCGCCGACATAGACAACCAGCTGGAGAAATACAGGGAGGTGATTGACGTCGGACGCTGCGACAAGGACGGGAATGACCGCGGGGAGGAGTTCTGCCGGAGCGTAGCCTATCTCTGTCACCTGACCTACAGGGGAGCGCACATCCGCTATGGTGAAACTTTCACCCCCGAGCAGGCCGAACGCATAGATTTCGAGCTCAAGACCATCTGCAGGATGGGATTCCCGGACTACTTCCTCATTGTTCAGGACTACATCGCCGCCGCACGCGCAATGGGCTCGATGGTGGGCCCGGGACGTGGTTCCGCCGCCGGTTCTGTGGTCGCCTACTGTCTCTGGATCACGAACCTCGACCCGATAAAGTACCAGCTCCTGTTCGAGCGTTTCCTTAATCCGGACCGAATCAGTATGCCGGATATCGATGTGGACTTCGAGGATCTCGGAGCCGCGCACAAATATGTCGAAGACCACTACGGGCTTGACCACGTCTCTCGCGTCATCACTTTCGGAACGATGGCGGCGAAGTCGGCGATCAAGGATGTGGCCAGAATCAGCCATATGAGCATAGAAGAGTCCAACAGGCTCACCAAGATGATTCCTGACCGCCTGAGTGAGATGGTTGACAGGGAATATCCCTTCAATCCGAAACTCGATGAACTGAAAAAGGGGTTCAGCGAGGTTGTGAAAAAGGTTGAGGTCGATGATCCGGACAATCCGGGACAGAAGGTGTTCGTCGAGAAGCACTATCAGGTCGGCAAGGAGGAGGTCTCCGCCAAAATCACGCTCAAGAACTGCTTCAGGCTCGTTCCTGAACTTCAGGAAGAGCTCAAGAACGGCACGGATCTGACAAAGGAGGTTCTGAACTACGCCCTCCAGCTCGAAGGCTGTATCCGTCAGGTGGGAGTCCACGCCTGCGCGACCATCATCGGACGCGGAAATCTGATGGACTATATCCCCATCTGCCTTTCGGAAGACAAGGAAATCGTCGACGAGAACGGAAAGAAGAAGGAATTCTGGACTTCGCAGTACGACGGACACTATATCGAGGATGTCGGAATGCTCAAGATGGACTTCCTCGGGCTCAACACACTGACGATCATACACACCTGCCTCAACCTCATCAAGGAGAGATATGGTGTGGACATAGACATAGAGGCCATTCCCATTGACGACAAGATGACATATGAACTCTATGGACGCGGGGACACCACGAGCGTGTTCCAGTTCGAATCGCCGGGAATGATGAAATGGCTCCAGCAGCTTCAGCCGACAAGGTTTGAGGACCTCATCGCGATGAACGCCCTCTACCGTCCGGGACCTATGGACTACATACCGTCGTTCGTCGCCCGTAAACTGGGACAGGAAGCCGTGGAATATGACCTTCCGGAGATGGAGGAGTTCCTCAAGGACACCTATGGAGTGACGGTCTATCAGGAGCAGGTGATGCTTCTGTCGCAGAAACTGGCGAATTTCACCAAGGGTGAGGCCGACAAGCTCCGCAAGGCGATGGGAAAGAAGCAGATAGACATCCTGAACTCGCTGAAGGAGAAGTTTATGACGGGGGGAATGAAAAACGGCCACCCGGAGAAGATACTCGACAAAATCTGGAAGGACTGGGAGAAGTTCGCGCAGTACGCCTTCAACAAGTCACACGCGACCTGCTACGCCTGGGTAAGTTATCAGACGGGCTGGCTCAAGGCGCACTATCCCGCGGAGTTTCAGGCGGCCAATCTGAGCAACAATCTCTCGAAGATGGACGAGATCAAGAAGATTATGGATGACTGCAAGAAGAGCGGCATCAAGGTTCTCAATCCGGACATCAACGAGTCGCACTCCACATTTTCCGTCAACGGCGAGGGGCATATCCGCTTCGGTCTCGGGGGGATCAAGGGTTTCGGATCCAATATCGTGCAGGCGCTCATCAGCGAGAGGACACGGAACGGACAGTTCACGGACATCTATGATTTCATAGAGAGGATGTCGGGGACCGTGAACCGCAAGGCGATGGAGGCTCTGATATATTCCGGGGCGTTCGACAGCTTCGGCATATCCAAACAGCAGTTCTTCACCCCCACCAGGAGCGGAGAGATCTTTCTCGATGCCCTCATCCGCTACGGCGAACTTTTCCGCAGGGACGCGGAGAACGCCTCCATTTCACTTTTCGGCGAATCCGAGGAAATGAAGCCAGTGAGACCCGAGGTCCCGGAAATCGAGCACGAGGTGGACGATTTCATATTCCTTCAGAAGGAGAAGGAACTGGTCGGAATGTATCTTTCGGCCCATCCGCTCGACAAGTACCGTTTTGAACTCGACAATTTCGTGAAATGCAGTCTCGGTCAGCTTGACGCGCTGGTTGCGGAATGTACGGAACGCCAGGCGGGGGAAAAGGTCTGTGTCGCGGGGCTGATCACGGAAACCGGAACATTCAACTCAAAAAACGGACGGGCCTACTCAAAAACGAAAATTGAGGACTATGAGGGAAGTTTTGAACTGGCTCTCTTCGGCAAGGACCACGAGGCGTTTATGGCTTATCTCCAGCCGCACAATGCCATCTGGATTGACGGTGAAATCAAGCCGCGCTTTTTCAGGAAGCCGGATGAGGGCGCTCCCGCACAGACTCAGGAGAAGATCCCTTACGGGTTCAGGGTGAACCGGATTGCGCTTCTGTGCAATGTGGCGGAGGAAATGGTCAAAAGTTTTACGCTCCGTCTCACCACAGTACAGCTTACTCCGGAGTTCCGCGAGAAGCTCGTGCAGCTCATAAAGAACAACAAAGGCCCGACACCGCTTTCAATGAGGCTCTACGATCCTGTACACAGGTGGAACATAGAGTTCGCGTCGCGGAAATTCACTGTGGGAGTGAGCAGCGAGTTCGTGGAAGCTCTCGAAGCATTGGGCGTGGAGAGTGAGGTTGAAAAGAAGAAGTAGGAGGGAATTCCCCTGACAGGGGCAGATAAATAATCTTAAACAGGCATACAGATGGCAGCAGAGGAAACATTCGCAAGCCTCGGAAGAGTCGGGGCGGTCGCAAGACTTTTTGAAGGAACTGGCTACAAACCGTTCGGGAGCTCGGTTTTCGAAACCAAAGGGCAGGCGTATGTCACCCAGAAAAGCCGCTGTTTCATAGAAGGAACTGACTTCGATCTTGTCTATTGCCCGCTCAAGCATCTCGGCTACAAGTGTGCGACGGTGGTTACCGGCGAGCTCTATGCGGAACTCTCATCCCCGCGCACTCTCTCAGTCGTTGTCGGGGTGCCGGCAAAGTTGGATTTTGAGCAGATAAAGGAACTCTGGGGCGGGATTGTCGCCTGTGCCGGAGAACACGGCTATCAGAAGCTCGGCCTTGAAGTTATGCCGTCGCTTGTGGGCCTGAGCGTCAGCGTGAGCGCCTGCGGAGAAACATCCCAGCTCACAGGAAAGCGCCGGATGCCGGCAAAGAGTATGGATCTCATCTGCGTTTCCGGCAGTCTCGGAGGCGCCTATCTCGGTCTGAGCGTGCTTGAACGCGAAAAGCGCAAGTTCGACAAAACGAAGGACGACCATGCGCAGCCGCAGCTGGACAAATACAGGGATTTTGTGGGAGAATACCTCAAGCCGTCCCTGTCTCCGAACATACTGAAACTTCTCGATGACGCGGGAATTGTTCCGAGCTTCGGTTATTTCGTCACAAGAGGACTTTCCGATGCCGTAAAATGCCTCGTCCGGGACTCCGGTCTCGGCGCAAAGATTTATGCCGACAGAGTGCCTTTTATGGGTAATTCCATCGATTTGAGCAAGGAACTCGGAGTGGATCCTCTCGCCGCCGCTCTGGGCGGGGGAGACGACTGCCGGCTTCTCTTCACCATCCCGATCGGAAGTCACGACAAGTTCCGTCACGACTTCCAGACTTTCGACATCGTCGGGCATCTCGCCAAACCAGAGGTGGGAGCTGTCATAGTTACGCCTGACGGTGTTGAGTTGCCTCTTCACTCCCAGGGCTGGCCCCGGGAGGAGGCCGAATAAAAAGCGGTCATCTTTTTATTCGACCTCCTGCGCTGGAGGGGAAGGGGGTTACTTGTTGAATCCTTTGGCGGAAAGAAACTCCCAGATGCGGTCCAGATGGGTGTAGCTACCGGTGCCCGGCGAGCACTTATTCTGGAAGCAGTGGTTGCGCCGGGCGAGAGTGTGGAGTTCCGACTGTATTCCCATCGCCCTCATCTTCTCCCAGCATTTCACTGAATTCATCGCCGCCCATCCGTCATCGTCGCCGTGGATGAAAAGCATAGGAACGGTCTTGAGGTCAAAACTGAATTCCGGAACAAGAACCGCGTCGTCTTCATTTCCGCCTCCGGTGTTGTGACTGTTGATTCCGTCCGTGAGTACATATGCCGGATATATTCCGATTCCCCACTGGACACTGCAGGACACCTTGTCAATGTTGTCCATCGCGAGATAGGAATTGTGGAGGGACGAGGTTACGCCCATAAGAGTGAGATGCCCGCCTGCCGAGCTGCCCATAATCCCGATTCTGTCCGGGTCAAGTCCCCTGGAGGCCGCCTCGCTGCGGACAATTCTGATCGTGCGCTGGAGATCTTCCCACGCGGTGGTGTGCTTTGACAGCCCTTCCGGACGCGGGGTACGGTATTTCAGGGTGACAACGGTCATTCCCTTGCTGTTGAGGTAGCGCCGGGCCGGAACCACCTCGAATCCGTCAGGGTCGTTGCCGGTATATGAACCGCCGGAGTAAATGATCTGAATCGCTGTCGTCGTGAGTTTCTTCGGAAGATGCCATTCAATGTACGGCGTGCACTGGTTTTTCTGCCTGTCGGGCATCATCCCTTCCGGCCACACGTTTTCCCGTATCACCTCCGCCCTGTCTTCGTCAGAAGAATAGACATCCATAATCGGAACTTCCGCAGGGACGGTCCCCATAAATCCCATCTGCCGCATAAACTCGACTGCACGGTCAAATCCGTAAGCCCCGTGTCCCTCGTCCGGGTAAAGATGCAGTTCTGCAGGTATTCCCATACGTCGCAACTGTCTGTAAACCAGAGTTGAAGCGGTCGGGGTGTAAGGGTCGAGCCCGCCGTGGTGCAGGCTCATCGGACAGGTTTTCTCGTCAAACTTGAAAACGGGGCTGAGTTTTACATCCGTCCCGTAGCCTTCCCGTCTCGCCGGAGTTCCGGAGTCTCCGTCTGTGGTAGAGTATGCCGGAGCGTTGACTATCGCCCAATTGATGTGGCAGGGAATGCTGTCAATCTTGTCAATCGGCTCGTAAGCCCTTGTCTGTGACGATGTTCCGAGCATAAGCGCGAGATGTGAGCCGGCCGACATCGAGATGGTGCCTATTTTCTCAGGGTCGAATCCCCGTTTTTCCGCGTCTTTGCGGACAAGCCGGACTGCCCTCTGTCCGTCCTCCCAGGCTGTCTGATAGATCGGGAGACCTGCCGGGCGCGGGGTGCGGTAGACGAAATTCACACACTGGAATCCGAGCGCGGTCAGTTTTTCTGCCCATTCTGCAACGAGTTTCATATCGCAGCAGCTGTTGTATCCGCCTCCTGAGATAAGAATCATACAGGCTCCGTTTCGGACATTCTCCTTCGGTGCGTCGTACCATTCGAGATATGCGGTGCGGTGCTTGTCCGGTTTGAATCCCTTCTGACCCGCTTCGTCCGTCATTGCGGCAATCTGATGATTCTGAGAGTGAGGCATTTTGCCTTTCGGCCAGACGGGAATTCTGCCCTCGGCAAACGAAATTGATGAAATGAATATGCAGACGCCCGCGAGAGCCGCTGCAAAGCAATTGTGTTTCATTATAGTAAGTGTTTTTTTGTTGCAGGATTCATAATTCTGGTTTCGCACTGATAATGCATAATTCCTGCAAGGTACGAAAAATGTTCGGTTATTTCCAATTTTTACGCAATTCTCACATTACAATCCCGAACATAACGCCTGCGAAGATCCTGTCGCCGCTGCCGAATTGAAATAATCCGATTTTAATTGTATCTTCGCAGTCTGTGCGC
>CAVEHG010000081.1:0-7116 GCA_963615405.1 bacterium
AACACTATTGAATGGGATAACGAAGATATGGCAGAACAGATAATCAAAAGAAGGAAGGGATTTAGGCTGATTGACTTATACAGGGTCGTCATCGGCCTTTATGAGAATAACGCTTTCCAGTCTGTGGACGGGAGCAAATTGACCTTGAACAAGGTTTTCCAGGCGTTCGGGGATATGCTGGGAGAGGATTACAGTTCGTTCAACAACAACTTGTCTTCTGCAAGCGCTAACAAGAACGACACGGATATCTTTACCCGGCTGAAAGAGGGACTGGAGCAGTATGAGAGTACAAAGGACGAAAAACTTCGGAAGCAGGGAAAGCCGACAAGGAGATAAAAATTGGGCGAGATGATGAGTCTCGCCCGATTCGTTATTTGCACTTACGGTATTGGCCGTAAGTGACTTTCTCCAGCTTGCCTTCTTCGCACCATTTGTGGATGGTGCGGTCGAGGGATTTCGGGATGAGACCGAGGGATTCCGCGACTTTCGAGTACTCCTTGCGGTCGAACTCGGCGGGGAGTTTGTCCCAGAACTGCTGCTTTTGGATGGTGCGTTCCGCGCCTTTCGATTTCTGCACCGGAGCTGCGTTGGCCGGAAGTGTCAGGAATACACGGATGTTGTGTTGCAGGATGACCGAGACAATGGATTTGGCTGTCTGATAGTCAATATCCAGGCAGGTTATGTCGCTCTCGAAATCCCCATCTTCGGTGAGCCTGAGCACTGACAGACACATTGCGATGCGGAACATCACGACTCCAAGCCTGCGAACGGATGCGACAAAATCTTCTCCGCAGTCTGCAAGGCAGTCTTCCTGCCATTTGGCGAAGGTGGCGTTGAAGTCTTCGCGCTGCTCCTGACTGAAGCTGAAGAGGATGTCCCCTGTCTTGCTGTCAAGGATTTTGAAGAGGTCGTAATATTCGGTACCGAGCTGACGGAAGTAGTCATCGAGCGTACCTGTAGATGAGGAGTCGCTGAAGACATCGTTCCAGACCACCGGGACGTCCAGATAGTAGAACGCGAATCGGCTGAAAAGACCGTTCTCTGCATCCGAAATGAGGTTCAGGATCTGTCGCGGAGTGCCGGTCAGGATAGTGGACAGGCGAGGTTGCTTGATGTTGACGTATTCACGGTCTTTGCGGCGGATGTAGGAGATGGTCTCGTGGTGGAATGCCTTGCGGAAACCGTCGGAATAGTTGCCGTAGTCGGAGCCGAAGGTGTTGGCAAGGGTGTCGCCTTCGGTCTCGAACATCAGGCCTTTGCCTCCGTTGTCATTGAGCACCTGATAGACAGCCGTGGAACTGGAATTGGCCGGAATGAAAAGCATACGCAGATGCGGTTCTTCGGGCTTTGGCAGGGCGAGTTTCTTTTTGCCGGCTGCGTTGTATTCGGCGAGCTTCTGCTTGTATTCCATAAATTCAGCCTCGTTTATTTCGCGAAGCCGGTCGTGGACTGGCTCTACAAGGTAACGGCAGAGGGTGAGACGGCCTTTACCTGACGAGGCTCTGGCGGTGACAAAGAGGAAAATGTTAGGGAAGATGATTCTGCCGTCGTAGATGCCGTGAACGTGGGGCATACAGGCGGAGAGGACTGCAAGAGAGCCGAGGATAAGGATATCTTCATCATAGACGGAGTTGTTCACAGAGGCTATTCTCTGCAGGAATTCGGGCAGGTTGTCCCTTATGTCCTGGGAGAAGGTCGGAAGAGGCTCGCTGGGGGTAATATCCGCAGTTTCCGCAGAATCCTCAATATCCGCAGTAAGAGAGTTTGCGGATTTGCTTTTTGAATCCGTACCTATATCCGCAGTTTGTGCCTTTGCGGATATTGCGGAAGTTGCGGATATTGCGGATTTGGTGACGAGACTGACTCCGGCTTCCTTCGCTTTCTGGAAGAAGGTCTTGATGGTGATGCCGGTGCCGTGGGCACGGAGACATTTGTCGTACTGGACGTCACATTCCGCTTCGGTGTAGGCAGGATTGAAACGGCTGACGCGGTGGTAGATATCACGACCGGATTCTCCAAGCTCAGAGGAGAGCGCGAAGCCGATGTCTCGCCAGTTGTCGTAACCTGCAGTGATGTCCACGCCGGTGGATTCGATGCGCTGCGTGATGAGTTCGATGTCATCCTGAGAGTCTGGATTCGGGGTATAATTTCTTGTGGAAGGGGCCGGTTCCTGGGGCAGCCACTCTTCCGGATTGAATTTTTCCATATTTTATACGAATAAATGATTGATGTAAGCCTCGGGATCGTGGGGGAGAAAGCAGGCTCGGGCGATGTCCTTGCCTGATTTGTCCGGCTCGATGCCGTAGGTCTTGGTGATGTATGAAGCGACTGCCTTGAAGAAGTCGGAATGAGAGAGTGAGCCGCTGTCGATTTCGATGACCCATTTGAGGCCGTCTCCTGACGGGCTGCGGAATGCGAGCGCTGTGGCAAAGTAGCGGTCCTGGAGGAGCTGTTGCTTGAGCGCGTTTACATCCGGGATGTGGTCGAAATCCAGGCAGAGGAGGCCGCTGACGGACTTGACGCTGTCGTTGGAGCGGGTGTCGAATTCGCCGCAAAAGGTGACGTAGGCGAAGTGGGACTGCTTGTAGAGCCCGGCTTTCTTCTTGTCTGAGATTGACCTCAATTCCTCGGTCTGCTGCTGGGCATACGGGCCTGCGATGTAGTTGTATGCATCGAGGATGGTTATGCTCTTGAACGGGAACTTATTGGTAATCGGAGCTTTGAAGAAGGAGAACCTAGGTCCTTTGTCCACGTGTGCGGTCTGCGCGTTTGCGTACTGCGAAGGCTCTGCATCCAGATGGAGGTACATCTCGCGGTTGAGTGTGGCGAGAAGTTCCTGGCCTGTCTGGTGGTAGTAGAGTTCGGCAAAGTCCAGAGCGTCTCCGTCGGGGATTGCGCCAAATTCGTCGTGATGGTAGGCAGTCTCGTCTGAGAGGCGTGCGTCCGGATCATTCTTGGTGAACCAGACGTGGAGGGATTGAACGCCCCCGGCGAAGGGGTTGCGAATGATTCCGCAATCCCTGCCGGTGACCTTCATTACAACCTCGCCGGGGTAGAAGCGGCGGAGGATGTGGGCATAGATGTCAACGCCCCAGTGTGTCTTGCGGAGCACAGCCGCACGGTCAAAAGTCCTCTCCATAGCGCTCACGGATGTTGAACATTATGTAGTTGGTGCGGAGGACTCTTTCGATGTCCTGGCGGAGATACCAGATCTTGTGGCCTATCTTGGTGTAGGGGATAGTGCCGTTGGACCTGAGTGTCTGAAGAGTGCGGGGACTGATGTGCAGCTTCTGCATCACCACCTGGCCGTCAATCCAGTCTTCGAGGAAGGCATCATCGCTGAGGCGCTTGATCTGGTCGTCGGAAAGGTCGTCGAGGCTGATGATTTTGCGTCTGAGGAGTTCTTTCTGGATGAAAGGACACTGACGGAGGACTTTGCCGAAGCCGTCGTTGGGGTCTGTTGCAATCTTGATGATTACTTCAGAGATGTGCTGAGGCTCTTTCATTTCGCGGCCCTCCTTCTGTTGATGTAGTCAGTCGCCTCCGCCTCGTATTCGGCGTCGGTTTTCTGTCGTCCGTCGTTGAGCCAGGCTTCAATCTCGCTGCGCTTGAAGAAGAGTTTCTTGCCCTTCTTGTAGTGAGGGATGAGGCCGTTGCGGACCCAGCCGTAGACGGTGGTGGGCGCCGGATGTTCGGGGTGGAATTCGCGGAACTCCGCCATTGTCATCCAGACTGCCTGTTTCTCGACCGGAGCGGTCGGGGTAGTGGTCTCGAGAAGTGACTCAAGTTTCTCTACCTTCTCGATGAGATACGACAGCGCCTGCGGCACTGTGTCGTAAGTAATTTTTGTAAAAACTTCTGCCATCTTGCATCTGTTTTTAGGCGGTTTCACTCTCGGGCCTGCCGTGGTTCCGAAAATGGTTACTCGACCGTTCCCCACCACGGGGATTTCTAATCGAATAACGCCGCGAAAATCCATTGTGATTGCAAGGTGAAATAGAGGTGATTTTTGAGTCACCAAAATCACCTCGAGGAATGCCAATGTAGATGCCTGAGGGCACGAAAAAAGGTGGTGAAAAATTGATTTTTTTTAGCAAAAAAATCTACTTTCACCACCTTTTCACCATAGGTAGAAGTACCTACAGGGTTGTTATGTCAGTATCGTATGATTTGGGCTTCTCGCTGAACTTTTTAAATGTCACGGAAAAATTCGTGCCGTCAAATTGGGAAAATAGAGCTATGATTAACTTTACCCAATCTTCCCTACTACAACAAGAATTCTTCATTTGGCTGTAGATTACGTAGAATGTGTATCGAATATGCGTTGCCGGCATATCTACATTCAGACTTTTTGTAATTGCTGGGATTTTGCCTGCTCGGACAAATTCCAATACAATGTCAAGCATATACGTATAATCACTCTCAGACATAATCTTTCGTCCAAGATAAGCTCCTGACATATAGCGAAGATATTCTTGTACGATTCTCTTTCTCATAGGAAGTGTCTGAACCTCTTTAACTCGTTTTGGCCTGAAGTTCTTACTTGCTCTTTGGACAGATGTTGTCAATATCTGTCCTATCGCTTTCTCGTACATCGTTTTTTGCCTCGTAAGGTAAGAGCGTACTTTTGCTGGTATTGATGTGCGAGATGCCGGCGAAATGCCCAGTTGATTGATGGCTGCTATCTCGTCCTCAATTACATCCATTACGGCACGGGCATCATCTAACTCGTGGAAATGTGTTCTGTAGGCCTTCTCAATATCAATTTCAGAGAAATTAATTTCATCTTCTACGATAGACCGATAGAGCTCATTTTCCATAAAGTCTATCACATTCAACACTGTTGGGATGTTCAGCGTTCTGTAACCGTACAGCGTTTGAAGCATAGATGTCCCTTCCGTCGATGGTAAAGCAACCTTCTGAGCATCGTGGGCAATTTTAAGTGCCTTGATTTTATCATCAAAGTTAAAACCCGATTGGAAGGCATAGGATAATTTTCCACAAAAATCCTCGACAGATATGGTGTCTTCGTCTTTTAATATATCGCTAAAACAGAATGAGAGGTCATAATAAAGCCAAGCGAGCCTCCGAATCAAATAATCAACGATATTATCAATCTCCTGTAATCTTTGTTTGTAGATTTCCCCTGAGATACCCAGGGGTATACCAATTACTCGAGGCTTGCCATACCTTGATTCGCATAACTCTGACGCATATTTTCTTATCGCAGACATTGTTAGTCGAACCTCTTTTTGAGTCAAAGAATCATCTTGTATTTTGACGTTATAAATGGTCAGATAATACATTATCCTATAACTTTCCCAATTAACTATTGCTCCATAGAGTCGTTCTTTCCTGGAAGTACCGTATTCTCCTAAATCCAACTCGATAGGAATAGGATCTGTCGTTATTGATGTGAATGTATCGTTGAAAAATGATTTTGCCGTGTCGGAAGGCTCTTTGTCAAAAGCTGGTATGATCTGACCATTAATGCACTTAACAGCATCAGTGATCCAATCTTGTGCTTCACTTAGTGTGGCTGGCGTTTTATTAAAGCGAGCTTGAACTAATGGCGTGAGTGCTATATCGCAACTTGCATTAGGCGAGAGGTTGCCATAAATAATTCCCTGAAAGATTGAAAGTTCCATATTCTATTCCTCCGTAATCTTAATGGTTTCCGCGGCGGCGCGCTTTTTTTCGTTGACGAGGTCGGCGTAGATCTGGGTGGTGGAGACGTTCTTGTGGGTGAGCATCTTGCTGACGGTGTATATGTCCATTCCTCCAGCGATGAGCAGGGTGGCGTAGGTGTGGCGGAAGCAGTGGAAGGTGATGTATTTGGTGATGCCGGCCTTCTTGAGCCACGGCTTCAGACGTAAGTTGACCATATTGCGATCAAGCCCCTTGAAGACGAGGCCGGTGCCGGGCGTGCCGCAGATGGCGAGGGCCTCGCCGCTGATGGGGATGGTGGCTTCGGTGTCGGTCTTTTCGGTGCGGATGCGGATGCATTTGCCGCCGTCCGGGAAATCCTGGATATCCTCCCAGCGGAGAGCGAGGATGTCGCTGATTCGAAGCCCGGTGAGGCAGGAGAAAATGGATGCGCAGCGCAGGACCGGATAGTCGCACGGGGTGTTATAGAGTTTCTTCAGTTCATCAAGGGTAAGATATTCTCTGCGAGTTTCTTTCGCTTCGATTTTGTCAAGATTGTCGTTGATATTGTCCTTGAGATAGCCGTCTTTGTAGGCGGCAGCGAGGAAGGCTCTGAAGGTACTCCAGTATGTTGATGCTGAGTTCTGGGAAATCTTGAGCGTCTTGCTGTGAATCCGATTGGCGGTGAGCAGATAGTCCCTGAAGCCGTTGCAGAGTTCTACGTCGAGGTCGTCGAAGGTGCATTTGCCGTGGGCGAACTTGTGGAAGTGCTCGTAGACAATCTGCCATTTGCGGTCTTTGCCGGCGAGGAGTGCGGAGAAGTATTCCAGAGCGTCGGCGCGGCCTTTGGTCTTGTCGAGGAAGCCGTACTGCTCGTTGATGAGGGAGAGTTCGCGCTGGGCACGGATGGCTTCCGCCTGCTTGAGCTTGGCGTTGTTTATCTTGCGCTCCTGGGCGGTACGCGGACTTTTCATTATGTAGATGCCGAGGTATTCACGACGGCTTTCGATTCCGGTCTTGGGGTTCTTTATGCCGGGATAGAAGTCGAGGTAGAGCGACACCTTGCCGCTCGGGTATTCGCGTCTGCGAAGTGTTACTTTGATGCTGCCCATATCTATTTCTCCTTTATTTTTCTGCCTGCCAGGACTTTGTCCACCTCTTGGCGTGGGAAATATACGAAATTTCCGCGTTTTATACGGTTTATCTTCGCATCTTTCAGTAAAGTATAGAGGTGATTGCGGGAAAGCCCGCTGATGCTGCGTATCTGCTGGATGGTGTAATAGTCCCCGGAGTCGAAGTTGTTGCCTCGGGCATCGTCCCAGTGGGTTTTGGAGACGTAGGTGATGCCGTTCTTCTTCATCTTGGGAATCTTGTGTTCCCTGACGAAGTCGCAGATGGATTCGGTGCGCATCCCCGTGGCCTGGCGGAGCTCGTCGAAGGTGTACCACTCGGTGATGTGGGAGTAGTCCT